>JAAYGE010000134.1 GCA_012727835.1 Bacillota bacterium | reverse complement strand
TCCGACCTTTATGTAGTGCCGGCGGCCGGAGGAGAATTGGTTAAACTGACGGCCAGCAATGGTACCACCAGCATGCCTGTATGGTCGCTAGATGGTAAAGAGATTGTCTATCTATGGCATGATCGCATGTACGCCGGGGCTACGCTACCGAAATTCTATCGCATCCCGGCAGAAGGCGGAGAGCCGGTTTGCCTCAACTCGGAAATGGAATTGCCGGTAGGTATTACGGCCATCGCCGACTCCCGCTATGGTAGTAGCTCCAAGCAGCCGGTTTGGGCTACCAACGGTTATATCTACTTTGTGGCCGCCGATAAAGGTTATGCCCATCTTTACCGGTTACCGGCAGAGGGCGGGGAAGTGGAGCAGGTCAGCGATTTACCGGGGGCAATCTATAGCTTTACCCTGGACCATGAAGGTAAGAAGGCAGCTCTCGCCTATACCGATGCCTTGAACCCGGGGGATCTGTATGTTTTCGACCTGCTTACTAAGCAGCATGAACAGTTAACCCATGTGAACGAGGAACTGTTACGAGGGCTGGCCCTGAGTACGCCGGAAGAATTCAATTGTCCCAGCTTTGATGGGGTCAATATTCAGGGTTGGGTGATGAAGCCCATCAACTTCGAACCCGATAAGAAGTATCCGGCCATCCTGGAAATCCACGGCGGGCCCCATACCATGTTTGGCGATACCTTCTTCTTTGAGTTCCAGCTGCTTTGCTCTCGTGGCTATGTGGTTATTTTCACTAACCCGCGGGGCAGCCATGGCTATGGCCAGGAGTTTGTTGATGGTTGCCGTGGCGATTATGGCGGTGGCGATTATAAGGATCTGATGGCGGCCATGGACTACTGCTTGGCCAATATGTCCTTCATCGATGAAAATCGACTGGGTGTTACCGGGGGCAGCTACGGCGGTTTCATGACCAACTGGATTGTGGGTCAAACCAATCGGTTTAAGGCGGCTGTTACTCAGCGTAGTATCTCCAACTGGGTCAGCTTTACCGGCGCCTCCGATATCGGACACTATTTCACGGAAAATGAGCATAAAGCTAATCCGTGGGATGATCCGGAAGCAATGGTTAAATTCTCCCCGCTCACTTACGTCAAAAATATAGAAACACCGCTATTGATTCTGCATGGCGAAGAAGACCTGCGTTGCCCCATGGAGCAGGCGGAGCAGCTGTTTGTCTTCTTGAAGAAGCTAGGTAAGACAACCCAGTTTGTAAGATTCCCCGCCTCTAACCATGAATTATCGCGCAGCGGACGTCCTCTGTTACGCATTGCTCGCCTCAATGCCATAGTGGACTGGTTCGACAAGTATATTCCGCAAGCTTAATAAGAAATAGAACTAAAGCTAGGAAGCGCTCTTAGGGAGCGCTTCTTTTTTTGCCATCTTTATCTCACATAATACAAGCTTAAAGTAAGCAAAATGAGACTAAAGAAAGGCGGCCGTTTCTTGTGAGAGGGAGGTATGCTGATGAGAGGCAAAAGTGAACTCAAGGTGCATCTCTTGGCCCTTGTAATGGTTATAATCTCCGAACTTATTGGTATAAGGCGGATTCAACTGGGCACCTCTACGGTATTGTTGTTGCCAATGTTATATGCATTGGTCATAGGAATGTTCTTGCCCTCGCTACGTCTGACCAACCGAGCAGATATGGATACGGCTTCTCCTTTTATTGGCTTCTCGGTTATGTTTCTGACGGCGAAAATGGGCGCTGAAATAGGCCCCAATCTATCCAAAATTTTATCAGCTGGTCCCGCCTTGGTGTTACAGGAATTTGGCAACCTGGGAACCATCTTTTTGGCTGTACCAGTGGGTATATTAGTGTTGCGTATGGGGCGCGAGGTGGTGGGCAGCAGCTTTTCTATCTCGCGGGAAGGGTCCTTAGCAATAGTAGCAGATATATATGGGCTTGACTCGCCAGAAGGGCGTGGTGTTATGGGTGCCTACATAACGGGAACCCTTTTTGGCGCCATATTTAATGGTCTAATGGCCGGTTTCATTATCACGACAGGCCTGTTTCACCCAATTTCTTTAGCCATGGCAGCCGGTACCGGTAGCGCTTCCATGATGGCCGCTGCTCTAGGTCCGCTGGTAGCTGCCTATCCGGATATGGCGGAGGAGTTGACCGCCTATGCGGCTTCTAGTCAGCTCTTATCTAGCGTGGACGGGCTCTACATGAGTCTTTTTCTGGCTATTCCCATAACCGAATGGTTGTACCGCAAGTTAGGTGGACCGCCGGCTGATAAAGCCGAACCCGCAACGGCTGGTCAGAAAGGAGACAAGTAGTATGAGAATGGCAGGCGCCTTGCGCGTTTTCTTTGTAACAGCTCTACTTTCGCTTATTGGCAATTACATCGGTTTCAATATTAGTCCTCTAGAAGCCCTGCCGGGTATGGTCTTGTTATTCATTGTCGTGTTGCTAGGGTATTGGCTGTCGGAGGTATCACCGATAAGATTGCCCAGCATTGCCTATATCTCTGCTTTGGCAGTGCTGGCATCTATTCCCGGATTCCCAGGAGCCGATTACTTTAACGCCAGTGTGGCCAAAGTGCAGTTTTTGGCCCTAACTACCCCTGTTTTAGCCTATACGGGTATTTCCATCGGTAAGGATTTGGATTCCTTCAAAAGGCAAGGCCCGAAAATCGTGTTGGTGACCATATTAACCTTCATCGGTACTTACATCGGTTCCGCGGTTATCGCCGAAGTCATCCTGCGGCTAACCGGCGTTATCTAATCCATGGGCACTTCCAACATCATGACGAGGGGCTGTCGCAAAATTTCTCTTGCGACAGCCCCATTATTGCTTATTCGTCTTTTACCTGCACTAATATTTCTACCTCTACCGCAATGCCTTCCGGCAATTCGGAGACACCGATGGCGCTGCGAGCATGGCGACCTTTTTCACCAAATACCTCGACCAATAAGTCCGAACAACCATTCATCACCGTGGGTTGATCGGTGAATCCGGGAGCACTGGCGACAAAGCCCAGTACTTTAAAGACCTTTTCCACCTTGTCTAGGGTGCCCAGTTGGGCTTGTAGACAAGCCAAGCAGCGCAAAGTTGCTTCCCGAGCGGCCGCATATCCTTCCTCGATGGATAAATCGCCACCGACTTTCCCCTTAATAGCCCGGGAACCTTGGCCCGAAGTGTAGACCAGGTTCCCCACCCGATTCGAGGGCAGGTAGTTGCCCAAGGAATTAGGAAGCTCGGGCAATTCAATTCCTAGTTCTTGTAAGCGTTTTTCGATTTTACCCATGCAAAAACCTCCTCCGATTATCTATTACTAATCTTAGCCTTTTATGTGCTTATTTCCTGCTTAGCGGGCGCATAAGCATTGGCGGGGGGGTGG
>JAAYGE010000133.1 GCA_012727835.1 Bacillota bacterium | reverse complement strand
CTATTATCGCTATAACTCCAAGCATTGGCAGAAGGCCAAGGTTTAATAAGCTAGAAAAAAGCGCCACTTAGGTGGCGCTTTTTTTGGCACTAACAGCTTTCTTCGCCTAGACATATATTACAGGGAAGAAACGAAAGGGAGGTATGATTAGTGCCCAGTAACTTGCAGGCCCTAATGCTGCCCCGAGTACAGGGTTTGCCTAATCGGCGGGTACAGACCCGTATCAATCGCGTTATCCAATCCCACCTGCGTCAAGTGCTGAGGGAATTGGGTTATGGACGCCAGGATGTAAATGTGTATCCCTCCTTTGTTAATACCACCAATGGCAACGGGATCAGCAGCTCCTACACGGATATTTATGGCTACCCCCAGAGAGCAGCCCATGGACTGACCATCCGCCGTTCCTTTACCTTCAACTTAGCCAACGGTAGATTGTATCAGCTATCGGATCTGTTTGTGGCCAATAGTGACTATATTGAGCGCATCAGCGGTATGATCAAGGAACAGATAGAAGAACAGGATTTGCCCCTTCTCCGGCCCTTCGAACGTATCAACCCTAATCAGGGATACTATTTGGAAGTAAACGATCTGGTAATCTACTTCCAAGTTTATGAGTACACGCCTTATTCGGTAGGCATCCCCGAGTTCCGCATTCCCTACACGGCCATAGCTGATATTCTCACCCCCGATAGCCCCATTCGCCGCATCATGAACAATTAGTTAAGCCATGCCCCCCTGAGCTCTACATAGCAGAAAGAGAAAGGGGATGTCCTGCGGTGAAGTTGATGCGCATTCGTAAATTAGATTTGGCAAAGGTGGTGGCCAGGGGGGTGTGGCGCTATAATGGTGTATCTTTAAGACCTGGCCGCATTTTAGCTACTCCCCAATTTGCCATCCTGGTCAAAGGCCGTTTGGCCGGGTGGATCGGCTATGAGCGACGGCGGCCTGGTGTCTATGAAATAGCCCATTTATCGGTGCTACCCCGTTTCCGGAGGAGTGGCTTGGGGAAAAGGGCTACCGTGCGGATGCTAGCCCAGGTCCGTAGGACTGGGGGGCAAGTGGTTTATGCCCGCATCCGGCGCTCCAATTATGCCCCTCAATGTCTGTTGCGTAAGTTGGGCTTCAGGAGGGTGAAGGGGGGGCGCGTTTGTAAATTTGCTAAGAGAATATAATCGTGACAAGTCTTTGGGCTTACGGTAAAATCAGGCTAGCAGGAAGAAATGTGGTGATTAAAATGAAACGTATGCTTACTTTGCTGGCCTTTGTAACCGTACTAGCCCTTACTATCGGTGGTTGCACCCCTATTGCCCAAGAACCCAACCTGCCAGCGGATAATCCGGAGCCCCTGCCGGAGCCCGAGCCCGAGCCTACGGAGCCGGACCCCTATTTAATCCTAGTCAACGCCGATAATCCACTGGTAGGAGATCTGGAGCTTGAATTAAAAACTATCCAAGGCAACTTTAAGTTGGAGGAGAAGGCGGCCGACGCCTACTTACAGATGAAGGAAGCGGCTAAGGCCGATGGCATCTCGCTGTTGGTGGTTTCCGCCCACCGTCCAGTGGCTACCCAGGAACGGCTATACAAGAATAAGGTGCAGGAGTATGTGAACAAAGGCTATTCCGAAACCGAGGCGGCAACGGTGGCTGCAACTATTGTAGCCCGTCCGGGAACCAGCGAACACCATACCGGTTTAGCGGTAGACATCGTTACTCCCGATTTCCAGCGTCTAGTGGCGGCCTTTGCCGACACGCCGGCGGGCAGATGGCTGGCGGCCAATGCCCATAAGTACGGCTTTGTGCTGCGGTATCCTAAGGATAAAACCGATATTACCGGCATCATTTATGAACCGTGGCATTTCCGCTACGTGGGATTAGAACACGCCCAATATATGTACGAGAACAACCTATGTTTAGAGGAGTATTTGTCGTTAATCGATTAACAAACCTATAGGTCTAGGAGCTGTTCAAAAATGTCTTTGCGAACAGCTCCATTTCTATGGAATTGATTGACAACTTTCTTGTCGAAATATATACTCGTTATGTGTCTAGTGAAAGATTTCCCGTGTAGAATCTTGGGGAACCCCATCACATCTAGGAGGTAGATGCAGTGAAATTGCAAGGAAAAGTGGCCATCGTAACTGGGGCTAGTGCTGGCATGGGCAGAGATATCGCCTACTACTATGCGCAAGAAGGGGCAAAGGTGCTGGCAGTAGCTCGCCGCAAGGAACGTTTGGAAGCTCTCGCCGATGAAGCTAAGGGCTTGCCCGGCGAAATCGTGCCCTTTGTTGCCGACATGTCGGACAAGCAGCAAGTTGAAGCTATGATCGATGAAGCTATCAAGGTTTTTGGCGGTTTAGATATTCTAGTCAACAATGCGGGTATCATGGATGATTTTAGTCCTGTGGGCCATGTGGATGACGAAATGTGGGAGCGGGTTCTAGGCGTTAACCTGTATGGTCCCTTTTATGCCTGCCGTAAAGCGGTGCAACATTTTGAGCAGGCTAACGGCGGTGTGATTATCAATGTGGCCTCTATCGGTGGCCTTTACGGTGGACGTGCCGGTGCCGCCTATACGGCTTCTAAGCACGGGCTGGTGGGGCTGACCAAGAATATCGGCTATATGTATGCTCAAAAGAATATTCGCTGCAACGCTATTTGCCCCGGCGGCATTGAGACTGAGATTGCTACCGGTGCCTATATGAGCAATGTCAATGAATGGGGTATGAACCGGGCCCTGGCGGGCACAGGAGCCAACCCCCGCTATGGTAAAGGTAGTGAAATTGCTACCATTGCCGTCTTCTTAGCTAGTGACGATGCCAGCTATGTCAACGGCCAGTGTATAGCTGTTGATGGCGGTTTTACCGCCTATTAGTGGCTTGACACTAGTAGCAGAGCAGATGCTGGGGTGGTAAATTGCATAACCGACGGAGCGAATCAAGCCAGCAGAATAAAGAAGTCATCGATGTTGTAGCCGGCTTGATTTGGCAGCAGGATAAGTTCTTGATTTGCCAACGCCCACCTCATAAGGCAAGAGGAATGTTGTGGGAGTTTGTAGGTGGTAAGGTAGACCCGGGGGAGACTAAAGAACAGGCCCTCATCCGCGAATGCCGAGAAGAACTGGGCGTTACTCTCGCGGTGGGGGATGTGTTCATGGAGGTGTTGCATGCCTACCCCGACATCACCGTCCGCCTGACCCTGTTTAATGCAACTATTGCTGCCGGTACTCCCCAGTGCTTGGAGCATAATGATATACGCTGGATTACCGTCGCTGAAATCCCCCAGTATGAGTTCTGTCCCGCCGATGAAGAGATAATAAAGAGGCTGCAAGGCCTAGAGTAGGGTTTGAAAAGGGGCTGTCGCAAAATTTTTTGCGACAGCCCCTCTTTATGGGTGAATTAAATTCGCACCGCCTGCCCTAGGCGCAGGAAATAGAGATAACGCTCCTTAACCGGCAAACCGAGCAGGGTGGTGATTGCCCGCCCATAGAATTCCATCTGCACTCGGTAAGCGGCAGCGACCTTATCTATTGTATCCTTAGTAACCTGGTCCGACTTGAAGTCGATCAATACGGCCTGCTCACCTTCCCGCATTACGCTGTCCACAATACCCTGCACGAAAACCTGTTCCTCGGCGGCTTCCGGCCCATAGAGTTCGCTGGCTGGCAGCCGCAAGCTAAAGGGCAGTTCGCGCCAAACCTGGTCCGCCTGTCGCAGCCGGTGCCCCAGTTCGCTCTCCAGAAAACCTATGACCAGATCCAGGTCGATATGGGCGGCCATTTCCGGGCTTAACAGCTCATTGGCCACCATATTCGCCTGTAACTGCTCTAAATAGGCGAGGGTGGGCGCCTGCTGCAGATCCACGTGCTGTAGCAGCAGGTGGATGGCGGTCCCCAATTCGGTGGGCGTCGGGCCCGCCTGTTGTTGCAGGAAGGCCGGCCGCAGAGACGGTGGCCGTTGCCAGCGGATAGGGGCCGCTTCCTCGACATGAGTTTCAAAGCGCCGTTTCAGCTCACTAACGGTCACTTTTATATGTTTACCCTGTAAGTGGGCGTAGGGGTATTCCCAACTTAGGCGTTCCGCCACCGCCTGGCTCCAGCCCTTATCGGGCAAAGCTTGGTATCGGGCCAGGCTGGCCAACTCGGGTGACTCGGGCTCGCTGCTGGCGCTATCGGTCAAATCGGCCGGGGCAATCAGGTGCAAACGCCAGCGAGATGGGTCCTTTTGGCAACGGGGATGGCTTTCTACTCCCAAGCTGCTAGCCACATCCGGGTGACCAACTAGGGCTGGCCCCACCCAATCTAGAAACCGGCGGGCCTGAACTAGGGCATGGTCGGGCAATGCTCCCTGGGAATTACGGGGCAAGGCCGCCGTTTCCAGCCATTTCTCTATAGTGCGGTCCCGATTACGCACCGCCCCCACCAGATACAGTTTCTCGCGAGCGCGAGTAAGGGCCACATACAGCACCCGCAACTCCTCCGACAGAGACTCTAAAAGTAGCCGTTGCTCAATCAACAGGCGGGGTAAGGTGGGGTACTTAACCCTATTCTCTAGATCTACCGCCATGGGTCCCAGTCCCAATTCCTTATGGACCAGCAAGTCCCGTTGCAAATCCCGCAAGTTAAACTGGTTACCCATTCCCCCCACAAAGACAACGGGAAATTCCAACCCTTTACTCTTATGCACGCTCATGATGCGTACCACGTCGTCATTCTCTCCCAGGGCCGGTGCAGTACCTAAGTCGCCTTCTTCCGCTTGTAGGCGTTCAATGAAACGTAGAAAGCGGAATAGCCCTCGGAAGGAGGTCTGCTCATACTGACGGGCCCGGTCATGCAACGCCCGCAGGTTGGCTTGCCGTTGGGCTCCCCCCGGCATGGCTCCCACTTGCCTGAAGTAGCCCGTATCCCGGTAAATCTGCCAGATCAACTCCGACAGGTTTTTGCGGCGAGCTTCTTCACGCCATCGGTCCAGATCGGCTAAGAACTGGCGCAACTTTTCTCCTAAGCGGTCCCTCTGGCTACTGGCCTCCAGTACGGCCTCATAGAAACTCTCCTGGGGCCGGGCCAAGCGAATCTGAGCCAGTTCGGCGCCACTGAGCCCCACAAGCGGCGAGCGCAACACGGCAGCCAACGGTATATCCTGCCGCGGGTTATCTATAATCTGCAGCAAACTGAGCATGGTCTGCACTTCGGTGGCCTGAAAATAGCCGCTGCCCAATTCCGCATAGGCCGGCACCTCCAGCTGGCGCAATTGCTCCAAATAGGTGTTGGCTCGTCCCTGGGTAACCCGCAGCAGAATGACGATATCCCTATAGGCCAGCGGTCGGTAAGCTTGCAGCTGTTTATCCCAAACCCGAGGGCGTTCTTCCTCCACCAAGCGGCGTATGGCCTGGGCCACACAGCGGGCCTCGCGGCTGGTGGCATACAACTCAGCCAGCGGGTCTTCCTCGTCATCGGTGCTAGCAGCGCCCGTCGACCGTTCCAGCAGCATAACCTCCACCTGGGGGGTGAGAGTCCCCTCGGCTTCCGGATAATTGGCCCCCGCTACCAGTTCCGCACTGGTGTCGTAGGCCAACTCTCCCACCGTCTCGGTCATCAGCTGACGAAAGAGGAAGTTAACCGCCGCCAAAACGCTGGGGCGGCTACGGAAGTTGTGGGCTAAATCGATCCGTCGGCCCAGCTGGGGTTGCTCCCCATAGGTCTTATACTTATGGAGAAACAGGGTGGGGTCGGCCAGGCGAAAGCGGTAAATACTCTGCTTCACATCGCCTACCATAAAGAGCTGATTGCTCTTTCCTTCCGGGTCGGCCACCAGTTGTAATATGGCTTCCTGTACCCCGTTAATATCCTGATACTCATCCACCAGTATTTCTGCATAACGTTGCCGTACTTCTACCGCGCCGCCCTCCCGCAGGATGCGTAGGGCTAAATGTTCCAAGTCGTTAAAGTCGACCAGCCCCTTTTGCTGCTTAGCCTGGGCAAAGCGGTGGCGGAAATGGCAGACCAATTGACATAATAATTCCATGGCCGGAACGACAGCGGCTAACCCGTCTACTAGTTCGGCCTCGCTTTGGGCTAGCAATATTCCCTCCAGCTTCTGCAGGCATTTTTTTGCTTCCTCCCGTGCTTGCTTGGCCTGCTCCCTTAATACCTTGTCGCCCCCTCTCTTACTAGGAAGGCGGGCAAAGGCAATCGTTCGTACCTGCTGACGCAGTTCATCCCAGGCGTAGTCGGGCACGCTATCCAGCACGTATTCCACCTGCAACAGCTCCTGCTGCAGGCAGTCTATATATTGTTCCGGGCCATCGGGCTGGCTGGCTATGGCCAGAGCCGAGCGCAGAGCGTTGCGAGCCGCCAATAGTTCCTCTTTGACCAGGCGACCCAGTTGACCCAGCCAGTCCTGGAAGACTTCCTTGTCTTGCAAAATCTGGGGTAGTTGTTCTAACCAAGCCTCCGGGTCCGGTTGGCTGCTAGCCAGTTTATCCAGTTGGAGGATGATCTCCTGCAAGCGGCCATCGTCATGGGAGCCGCCATAGGCATCCACTAAGTGTAAGAAGGTTTCATCCTCTGTCTGGTATTTCTCTTCCAGCAGTTGCTCTAACACGTCGATGCGCAGCAGCTCCGCTTCGGTTGCGTCGGCTACCCGAAAGGCCGGGTCCAACCCCACCCGATAGAAATACTGGCGCAGTAGGTCCAGGCAGAAAGAATGGAGGGTGGCGATGGAAGCACGCCCCAGCAAAGCCAGCTGGCGGGCTAAGCGTTCGTCCTCCGGGTTGTTGGCCACCGCTTCTGTTAGAGCCCCGCCGATGCGTTCCCGCATTTCGGCTGCTGCCGCATTGGTGAAGGTGACCACCAGCAGCTGATCCACATTGATCGGGGCCCGCGGGTCGGTGATGCGGCGAATTATGCGCTCCACCAGCACGGCGGTTTTGCCGGCGCCGGCGCCGGCGGCCACCAGCAGGTTGGTGCCGCGCGTGGTAATCGCTTGCCACTGCTGTGGTGTCCATTTGTTACTCATGCTCTTCCCCTCCCTTAGCCTGCTCTAAGCGGGCCATGATCTCTTCCCGCGGTAACTTGGGTAGCCACCGGTAGCTATTCTCCGGCAACAGGGCATCAAACTGGCAGATTGCCCTGTAGGTGCAGAAGCGGCAGGCGGTTTCTTTAGCTAGACGATAGGGGGCAATGGCGATGTTGCCCTGCATAATTTCATTGCCGGCGGCAATAAACTGGCGTTCCAGGTGTTGCCGTAGTTGCACCAGCTCTTCCTCGTTCCAGATACTGTCACTCTTGCGCAGGCTGCCATCCTTATTGATGATAACCGGTATCAGTTGTGATCTACCTTTGAGCCCCTCGTCCATAAGTTCAACCGCCGTCGGGTCATTTACCAGGAAGCCTTCCATGCGGTAGGATTCTAATCCTAGTTTTTCTGCGTCACCGGCGGCCAACGGCTGGTCGGTCTTCTGTAAGGGGTCATAAATACGGAAGTAGAAGGCGCCGACGCCCTTAACCTTATCCGCTAGCTGCTGGGCCGCCCATTTTTCTGCCACATGCAAATAGGTAAGCAGCTGCAGCTTGAGCCCGTAATAGACCTCCAAGGGTGTCAACTTGGAGGAGCCCGACTTATAGTCAATCACCCGCAGATAGGTTTGCCCATCTTCGTCGGTGGCCACATCCAACCGATCAATGCGGCCGGCCAGCTCCATGCGGGTGCCATCGGCCAGGGTGAAGCTAAGCCCCGGGATTTGCCCTTCCGGGCCGAAGACCAGCTCCACACCCATGGGGCGGAATTTGCCCCGACGGGCATGACGCCCCAACACACGGGCCGATCTTTCCACAGTGCGGGTCAATTTCCTCGCTATATGACGATAGCGGGAGGAACTGTCGAGAATATGGTTTTGTATTTCCGGGCTCAGCTGGTCCACAATCTGGCGGGTCAATTGGCCATATTGTTCTTCGCTCAGCTCTCCCCAGTCTAGCCCCTGTTTCTCCAACTCCAGTACGAAGCGGTCCATAGCGTCGTGGAAGAAGTTACCCATATCCAGGGCCGCCAATTGGTAAATAGGCCGTTCTTTCAGTCGCAAACCGTAGGCAGAAAAGAAGGCGAAGGGGCAGGCATGGTAGCTCTCGATGCGACTGATACTGGCCCGGAGAGTCTTGCCGTATAAGCGTCGCACTAGGGCCGGTGTTAGCGGCTCCTCCACATTCTGCCGTTTTAAACTGGCTATTACCTGCAGCAGGGCCGGTCGCCAACGGGAGCTCAACATCAAGTAAGAATAGGTATCCCACCAAATAGGCGCCGGCGGCCGATCTAAAATGGCTTCCCGCAGGCGCACGGCCAAATGATCTAGGGCCTGGCTGGGATGGGCCAAGTAGGGTAGCACCGCCTCTCCTTCTAAATTGTCGGGGGTCAGCGGGTGTTCCTCAACTTCCAGTTGGGGGAAGAGGCGTCGCACCCGTTTGATGACCGGCGACGGCAGTAGGCTGGCACCCCCTTCATCGGCCAGAGGATAACTGAGCCACAGGCGTTCGCTGGGGCGGGTCAGGGCCGTGTAGATGAGGAATTGCTCGTTGAATAGGCGGCGCTCGCCGGAGAGCCCCAGTTCCAGGT
>JAAYGE010000132.1 GCA_012727835.1 Bacillota bacterium | reverse complement strand
GTCTAGGCCCACCATTTGGGGCCTTAATGATTCCAAGCAGCTGTCGGCGGAGAAACGGCAGGAGCTTTATCAACGAATTATTGACACGGCAGTGGCTGTTGGCGTCGGGGTGGTGAGTAATGAGCAAATTGATAGGCTCAATATTCTTAACGCTGCTAAGCTGGCTATGCAGCAGGCCATAAAGGAGTTGGCATTGGCGCCGGATTTGGCGCTAGTGGACGGTAATCAGGCCCGCTTGCCCACCCTAAGTTTCCCCTGTAAGGCCATACAAGATGGCGATAGCTATTCTTGTAGCATAGCAGCCGCCTCCATTGTGGCTAAAGTGACTCGAGACCGGCTCATGGCCGAGCTGGATCGGGTTTATCCCGGTTATGGTTTTGCCCAACATAAGGGATACCCCAGTCGCCAGCATTATGCGGCTTTGCGGCAGTTGGGGCCATCGCCGATCCATAGGCAGTCCTTCCTGCGTAAATTTTTTGAGGAGTGCTCCCATGAACACTAGAGAAGTGGGGCGTTTGGGGGAAGAAGCTGCGCTCCGATTTCTACAGAAGCAGGGCTATCGGCTTATTACGCGCAATTTTTATTGCCCCTATGGTGAATTGGATTTAATCATGCAACGGGGGCGTCAGTTAGTCTTTGTTGAAGTGAAAGCTCGCACCAGTACCCGCTTTGGCACACCGGAAGAAGCTATCAGTAGCCAGAAGTTGCGCCGATTGCGGCAAGCTATTAGTTGCTATTTGCAACAGGAGGCCCCCCCTCATTATGGGCTGCGATTAGACGTAATCGCCGTTGATTTTGAGCCCCATACCTACCGGGTTAAAGCCCTTCGACATTACGAAAATATAGGCTAATCTCGTTCCAAATGGGCTAGTCATTGCATATACATTACTAGTACATAAGGGAGGGGATGCCGCATGAAACGCTACCCATGGTCCCGTTCCTGGTGGAGGTTACTGGATGCAGCTGCCCTATGGGCAATTTCGATTGTTGTTTTTATCGAGATGGCCCGGCTGATTTTTATACCCAACAGTTTGGATGCCATAGTGTTGGTGCTGAGCATAATAGTCCTTTTGAGCATACTTAAATAGAGAAACCAGGGGAACCAGGAAACCCTGGTTTTTTTATGCCCAATATCTGTTTGTCTATTGCTAAATATAAGATAGAATAAAACTAGAAAAGCTAAGGAGGGAGTTTATGTTAAAGAACCTGGAGCAAAGGTGGGATTTAGATGTATTTTTCCCCGGTGGCAGTAAGTCGCCCCAGTTCGCCGAGTTTTTGCAAAGTCTGGAGCAGGATTTGCAAAAAGCGGCCCAAGTGGTGGCCGATTTAGGGGAAAGCCTGCCCGATTGGTTAACAGCTATCAACCTGGTTCAAGACCTGGGTAAGCGTTTACGCCATGCCAGCGCCTTTGTAGCCTGCTTAAACGCCCAGAACGTGAAGGATACGGATGCGCAAGTCTTAACCGGGCGCGTACAACAGTTGAATGCGGCCAACGCGTCCGTATTGACCAGTTTGGATGAAAAGATTTCGGCTCTACCGGAAGAAAAATGGAACCAGCTATTGGCAGAGCCCGAGTTGGGCCCCATCGCTTTCAATTTACAAGAAAGACGCCTGCGAGCTAGCCAGATGCTACCGCCAGAGCAAGAGAAGCTGGTGAATAGCCTGTCGGTAAATGGCTACCACGGTTGGTCCCAGCTCTACAATTTGGTGGCCGGAAACCTGGTCATCCCGGTGGAACATGAAGGCAAGACGCTGCATCTGTCAGCGGGACAGGCGGCCAACTGGATGTCCCACGCCGATCGGAATGTGCGTCAGCATGTGTTTGAACGCTGGGAGCAGGCTTGGGCCAGCATAGCTGACAGTTGTGCACTCGCCCTCAACAATTTGGCCGGTTATCGCCTCAATCTGTATGCCGCCCGGCGATGGGAAAATGTTTTGCAGGAGCCTATGGAGCAAAACCGTATGCGTCTAGAAACCCTGGAAGCCATGTGGAGTGCGGTCGAGAGCCGTAGGCCCCGATTAGTACAGTATTTGGAACGTAAGCGGGAGCTGCTAGGCCTACCGGGGCTCAGTTGGCACGATGTCAATGCCCCCCTCGGCAGCTCGGATACTCGCTTAACCTATGATCAGGCGGCCGCATTCATAGTTGACCAGTTTGACAAGTTTGATCCGGAAATGGCCCAGATCGCCATTAAGGCCTTTAAAGAGCGCTGGATCGAATCGGAAGATCGGCCGGGCAAGCGAGCCGGTGGTTTTTGCACCAGCTTCCCAGTAGCTAAACAATCCCGTATATTTGTCACCTTCTCAGGAACCATGGGCAACCTGGCCACGCTGGCCCATGAGTTGGGTCATTGTTATCATCAGCACCTGATGAATGAATTGCCGCCCATGGCTCAGCGTTATGCCATGAACGTGGCCGAAACCGCATCCACCTTTGCCGAGTTGATAACTATGGACGCGGCGGCCGATGCGGCCACCGATGAAAAGGAGCGCCTGTCACTGATCGATGACAAGATGCAGCGGGCCGTGGCTCTACTGATGAACATACAATGTCGCTTCCTGTTTGAGACCCGTTTCTATGAGGAACGCAAGCAGGGAATGGTGTCGGTGTCCCGCCTGAACGAGCTGATGGTAGAAGCTCAGAAGGAAGCCTTTGCCGATAGTCTGAGCGAATATCATCCTCACTTCTGGGCTTCTAAGCTGCACTTCTATAACACCAATGTCCCCTTCTATAACTTCCCCTACACCTTCGGCT
>JAAYGE010000131.1 GCA_012727835.1 Bacillota bacterium | reverse complement strand
GAATCGGCGCCAAGGCATTCTTACCGGCCTGACCAAAGACGGTCTCTTTGAAATAAGAGATGGCAAAATTGTGGGGGCCGCTAAAAACATGCGCTTTACAGAAAACATGTTTGATGTGTTCTCCAATGTGGTCGACGTATCCCTGGAGCGGGAGCGGACCAAATGGTGGTATCCACTAACCAGCTACTATCTGCCGGCGCTCAAGATTTCCAATTTCCATTTCTCGGCCAAGACCGATAGTTAAGCTGCAGCATAAGTGAACCTTTGCGGGCCGCCCACCGGGCGGCCCCTACCCATGCCCTAATTGCAGAGCTCTCCTCATGTTTCACACCTTTCGTAGGGGCGCTGCGGTGCTGCGCCCGCTGACTTCTCCCGCATCCTATATGTTTGTAACGGGCACCATGCGGGCCGACCGACGGGCGGCCCCTACACATAACCTTTAAATTGCAGCGGTTTCCCCGTGTTTTATGGGAAAAGGCTATAGATATCCAAACTAGCGACAAGGTCGCCGTATATGGCACATTAATTTAGGGCTTTGGTTTTTCTAATGCCACCTAAATTACAATTATTCTAGGTGAATTACTATGCGATCCCACAAACTCAACATAGCTGTTTTTCTACTTACTATTTTCTTATTCAGCATGTTCAATCTGCTCAACTATCCTAAACCTACTATTTCTGTCTATGAAAACAGGGCATTGCAGGCACGTCCTTCATTTTCTGTGCGGGCGCTATTTCGTGGCCGTTTTTTTCGTGACTATGAAGCCTATTTTGCCGATACCTTCGTGGGGCGAGAACAGCTGGTTAAGGCCAATAGCCGGCTGCAAGACTGGCGGGGGCTAAATAATGAAGTAAGCATCGTTACCCATGAAGGTGACAATACCGCTGGGCAAGGTAAAGATGACGAGGTACGACAGGCCTTAGATGGACGTATACTATGTGTTGGCGATACCGCCGGTTACATTCATCGGTTCGTTCCTGAGAGTACCCGCTACTATGCCCAAACCGTAGATATGTTTGCCCAGCATTTGCCCCCTGATGTTCAAACCTACACGTTATTAGCGCCTACCCTGATTGACTTCATGCCAGAGAAGTATCAGGCCCTGTCGGTACCTGCCGAGCAGGTGATTGGTGATGTCTATAGCCACTTGCAAAGCAATGCTAAGCCGGTAGATGCCCTGGCTCTTATGCAGGCCCATGCCGATGAGTACCTCTTCTTCCGTACCGATTTTCACTGGACAGCTACCGGGGCCTATTATGCCTATGCGGCCTTCATGGAAGCTCGCGGCGTTGATCCAGTACCGCTAGAGAGCTACTCGGTCACAGAAGTAGAAGGTTTCTTGGGCTCGATGCATTCCCGCTTTCTCAGCAAGCAAATGGAGGCTAATCCCGACACGGTACAGCTCTACCATCCCTTTGTTGATCACGAATACCACCTACTCCGCGATGGTAGGCAAATCCCCCTGCCAGTGCTGGATATGAGCCATGCCGAAAACAAGAACAAATATGGGATTTTCCTCAGCGGCGATCGTCCCTTGGCCAAGATAGTCACCAGTCAAGAACAGTTAGGAAAGATCATGGTTATTAAAGATTCCTATGGTAATGCCTTCGTGCCCTTTCTCATACCCCACTACTCTGAGATATACATAGTAGACCCGCGGCACTATAAGCAACCGGTTATCGATCTCATTGTTAGTGAAGGGATCGATGAAGTGTTAATCCTTAATAACGTCATGGTAGTGGAAAGCAACGATATTGCAGATATCATTAGAGAGCTAATAGCTGATTAACGGAAGGGGACAGCCATGGTTTTCTCAAGTATGATCTTTTTATACGGTTTCTTGCCTTTACATATCCTGGCCTACTTTGCTTTTAAGAAACAGACCTATAGGGATGCGGTGTTACTCATATCATCAATGATTTTCTACGCCTGGGGCGAGCCCGTCTGGATTTCCCTATTATTGTTTAGTGGGCTAACCGACTATGTGCATGGCCTAATTGTGGAGAAATACCGGGGGGCTTGGCAAAGTAAAGCGGCTTTAATTTCCTCTATAGTTCTTAACTTGTTTATCTTAGGCTTCTTTAAGTATTCTGCTTTCCTTATTCAGAACGTTAATGCCCTCTTGCAGGTCAACCTGCCCTATCGGGAATTTGCCTTACCCATCGGGATTTCTTTCTATACCTTTCAAACCATGTCCTATGTCATCGATGTTTACCGGGGCGAGGTGCCTGCGCAGAAGTCGCCCTGGAAATTCCTTTTGTACGTTTCCCTTTTCCATCAGTTGGTAGCCGGACCTATAGTGCGGTACAGCGACATCGCCCATGATATTGAACACCGCCATCTCAGTATCAGCCGTTTTAGCGAGGGCATCACCCGCTTTGTCCTCGGTCTCAGCAAAAAGGTGATCTTGGCTAATACGGCCGGCGAAATCTCTGAGCTACTCCTGCAAGGCGACATTCAAGAGCTGCCAGTGCTAGGAGCCTGGTTTGGCATTTCCCTCTTTGCCCTGCTAATCTACTT
>JAAYGE010000130.1 GCA_012727835.1 Bacillota bacterium | reverse complement strand
CTAAGTCTGGTCGGAATAAACGCTGAAAGCATCTAAGCGTGAAGTCCCCCTCAAGATGAGATCTCCCACTAGGTAACTAGGTAAGACCCCAGGCAGACTACCTGGTTGATAGGCCGGATGTGTAAGTGTCGCAAGGCACTCAGCTGACCGGTACTAATAGGTCGAGGGCTTGACTTCTAAGCATCTTCTTCGATGAGATTTCTTCCACTGTCCAGTTTTCAGGGTGCTAAACCCAACAAATTTCTGGTGGCAATGGCGGAGGGGCCACACCCGTTCCCATCCCGAACACGGAAGTTAAGCCCTCCAGCGCCGATGGTACTTGGGCACGAGCCCTGGGAGAGTAGGTCGCTGCCAGAATCTATTTCAAGAAGACCCTTGTGGCTGATGCGCAAGGGTCTTTATTTTTGTGGTATAATCCTGCTGACTGATTAACCGTTGAGGGCGTTAATCGGGACCTATACATATAACGAGGAGTGATTCCCAGTGCCCACAAAATATGTACGTTTCTCTCTGGACGGCAGTACCTACTACGGGCAGCTGCAGGGAGACCGGGTTGTCCTTATACAAGGCGACATTTTTAGCGATTATCAACTAACCGATCGGGTTGTGTCATTGAATAGTGTTGAGTTACTTACCCCCTGCCA
Source organism: Bacillota bacterium (assembly GCA_012727835.1). The sequence goes on along the minus strand of JAAYGE010000130.1, from coordinate 7,595 downwards.
GCCCAGTAGCATTGTCTGCGTGGGCTTAAATTACCGGAAGCATGCTTTAGAAATGGGCTTGCAGTTACCCAGTGAGCCGATTATTTTTCTCAAACCCCACACTTCTCTCTTACCGCACCAGGGTGATATCGTCTATTGGCCACCGGTTGGGCGGCTGGACTATGAAGCCGAGCTGGCCATCGTCATCGGCAAGCGTTGCCATCGGGTGTGCGAAGAGGATGCAATGCAATATGTCTTTGGCTACACTATTGCCAACGACGTGACTGCCCGTGACCTACAGAGCAAAGATGGCCAGTGGACCCGCGCCAAATCTTTCAATACCTTTTGCCCTCTGGGCCCGAGCATCGTCACCGATATCGATGCCAATAATTTGCGTCTAAAAGCTATATTAAACGGCCAGGTAAAGCAGGACGGCACCACCGCCGATCTGATTTTCAATATACCGCAGTTAGTCAGCTTCGTTTCCCAAGTTCTCACCCTCCATCCGGGCGATGTCATACTCACCGGCACTCCTTCCGGCGTCGGTCCTATGCAAGTGGGGGATGAAATACGGATAGAGATAGAGGGACTGGGCTCCTTAACCAACCGCGTGGTGGCTCCTTAGGCTACTGTCTATTGACAAACACACCTATGAGAACTTAGGTGTGTTTTTGCATATCCCTTGCATAGAAAGGGAAACAACGATATTATGCAAGGTAAACATAATGTTATTCCAAAATAAAGGTAGGCGAGCTGGATGAAAAATGTAGTAACTAAGATTCAACAACGTTATGCAAACATGACACGCACACAGCAAAAAATCGCCGACTTTATGCTGGCTAACCCGCAAGCGATGACCTTTATCACGCTCAGGGAACTCAGTTCGGCGGTGAATGCATCGGAGATTACAATTTTGAATTTTTGCGTAGCGCTAGGGTATGAGAATTTTAATGAAGTGAAGTATGAGTTTAGAAAATACGTAAACACCCAATGCAAAGTAATGGTGCAGGCAGAGAACAATTATATCTCTCCGGGGGTACCTAAACGGGAGCTGGGTGATAAACGAAACCTTTTGCTAGAGGTATGTCAAGAAGAATTCAATATGACCCAAGAGTTTTTTCAATCATTGAATCTAGACAGTATTTTTCAGGCGGCGAGAATAATATTGAGCGCTAAGGCGGTAGTCATCTGTGGCTACGGTGTTTCTAAGCAGATCGCCGATTTCTTCTCTATGCGCTTAGCCTTACTCAGTTTGCCTTCTGTCATAGTGAATACCGAATCGGCAGACAGCATCCAAGCGGCCCTACCCTTTCTTACTGAAGACGTTTTGGTAATAGCCATATCTTTTCCTGACTACTATTTGATGACTACTAAAGTGGCCGAATATGCCCATAGTAACCGGGTGCCGGTGTTAGCAATAACCGACTCCTTAGAAGCTCCGGTGGTTAAATACGCCACATTAACGCTTACCGCCCGGACCACCACTCGACTCTTCCTAAATACGATAGGGTTGCCGCTTATGTTGGTGAATTTTATTACCAGCGCGGTCAGCATTGAAAAGAGTGCCCAACCGGAGAGCCAATTGGCGGTTACCGAATCCTTTGCCAACTTTTTTAACGCCGAATAGTTAATACCATACCTCCCTACCTGGAAGTGGGGAGGTGTTTTTTCTTTAGAAGAGAAATAAGCAATTATAGTGGATGCCATAAGAATATTACATTGCTTGACGTAGACTAAAGTAGATGGTATGATTTCGGTGAAAATAATTTAACAAAAGGGAGGTAGTAATTTGTCTAGTAAGTGGTCTACTAAAAGGTTGCTAGTTCTTTTTCTCACATTCGCCATGGTTCTCTCGGTATTCACCGGCTGCACGCCGCAGGAAAAGGAACCGGGTGGTGAAACCGCCGAACTAGACGCGGAGCAGTACATTAATACCTACTTAGTAGCTGATCCGACTACGCTAGATCCCAGCCTACGTTCCGACACCTATTCCAGCAGCATTCTAGTTAATACGCTAGAGGGCTTGGTACGCATGGAAGAGCGGGATGGGGAGTATTACCTCAACCGGGGCGATGCTGAGCGATGGGAAAGCAATGAAGATGGTACTGTTTGGACCTTCTACTTTGGTGACAACAAATGGGAAGACGGCGTTCCGGTTACTGCCGATCAGTATGTTTACTCGCTGCGCCGCAGTTGTGCGCCTGAAACCGGTTCACCCAACAGCTATTTCTTAGCACCAATTAAGAACTTTGAAGCTGTTAACAAGGGTGAGCTTGATGTCACCGAACTAGGCGTAAGGGCAATCGACGAAAAGACATTAGAGATTACGCTCAGCGAGCCTGTTCCTTCCTTCTTAAGCATGATTGATACAACGGTCTATTACCCGCAGCGCCAAGATAAGGTCGAAGAGTGGGGCGAAAAATACGGTTCGGAAGCCCAATACACCATTTCCAATGGGCCTTTCAAGGTAGAAAGCTGGACCCACAATAGCTCCATCGTACTAGTTAAGAACGACCAATATTGGGATGCGGATAATGTTAAGTTAGAAAAAGTAACTTACTACATCATGCCCGATGAAACCACCTACTATAATGCCTTCGAAGCAGGCGAGAGCGATTTTGTCGGCACCGGCATGACGGAATGGCTTGAAAGATTCAAGAGCCGCGAGGATACGGTTTATAACTCCTACACCTCGGCCACCATCACCTATTCCTTCTTTAACACCAGAGATAAGCTGTTCCAGAATGCTAACATCCGTAAAGCATTCATGCTAGCCATCGATCGGGAAGATATCAACGAAATTTGCTTCAGCGGCTTGCGGGTTCCTACCTATGGTTGGGTAGTGCCTACCATTTCAGTGGGGGATACCAACTATCGGGAAGTTGCCGGCGACATGGTCAAAGAGATGCTAGATGAGTTGCAGCAAAATGGCCAAACTCCTAAGGACCTTCTGCTTAAGGGTATGGAAGAGTTGGGCTTAGGCGACGATCCGAGCACATTGAAGGTTACCTTTAACTTGGCTGGTACCGATGAGTGGTTCCGCAACCTAGGCGAATACCTGCAGCAAGTGTACAAGCAGGAGCTAGGCGTCAACCTGGAAATCAACTTCGCCGAATGGGGTATTTTCTACGATAACGTAACAAAGGGTAACTATCAGATCGGTTTCATGGGTTGGGGCGCCTACTATAACGACCCCTACGACGTACTCAGCCTCTTCATGTCCGACTACGATGCAATCAAGACCGGTTGGGTTAATGAAGAGTATGACGCGCTCATCCGCAAAGCCTCTACTGAAATGGATGAGGAGAAGAGATTGCAGCTCTACATCGATGCAGAAACCATTCTAATCAAGGATGAGGCTGTAGTATCGCCACTAGCCACATCCCGAGTCAACCAGTTTGTACGCGACTACGTACACGGTTACGCAACCCTTGGTTTCTCCAATATGGGCTTCAAGTATGTCTATACCTCAGGCCGTCCATAGAGGATTTTAGATAGCGGCAGTAGCTGAAAGTATGCATAAGAAAGGCAGCGCCAGAGGAGGCGTTGCCTTTCCTGCTAAAATAGGTCTTTCTCACAATTCTAGTCAATCCAACGACGAAGGGAGTTGTACCCTTGTTAAAATACGCTATTAAAAGGATAGGCTACGCAGTGGTGACTTTGCTGATAGTGGTTACCGTAACCTTTTTCCTCATGAGAAGTATTCCTGGCGATCCACTCAGCCATATGGCGCGATCGTTACCGGAACAAACCCGCGCCAACTACTATGCTAAATATGGGCTTGATAAGCCCCTGTTTACCCAGTACCTGATGTACATGAAAAACCTCCTACGGGGAGATTTGGGTGAAAGCGTTCTCTATCCGGGCCGCTCGGTGAGCGAAACTATTGCCAAGACGTCCCCGGTTTCGGGTTTGGTGGGTGGAATCGCGCTGGCCATCGGCTTTGTTATTGGTATTACCTTGGGCATAGTTGCAGCTTTGAACAAGAACCGTTGGCCCGACTATTTGGTGATGTTTATAGCTATTTTAGGCACCACCATACCGGTTTTTGTGCTGGCCTCATTGCTGCAGTACTTTGTTTCGGTGAAATTAGGTTGGCTGCCCCCTTCGGGCTGGGGTAAACCGAGGCACATGGTTTTGCCAATTATCGTGCTCAGCTTTGGCCCTATTGCCTCTTTTGCCCGTTACTTAAAATCGAGCATGCTAGATACCTTGAGTCAAGACTATGTTTTGACAGCTCAGGCTAAAGGCCTAAGCCAGTGGGCAGTAATTACCCGGCATGTGCTTCGTAATTCGATGCTGCCGATTGTTACGATCATGGCTGGGCGCATTGTGGGCGTGTTTACCGGCGCTTTTGTGGTCGAGAGAATGTTTGGTGTGCCCGGAATCGGTTTTTACTATATCAGCTCTATCAATAACAACGACTATACTATGATTCTAGGAACTACTGTATTCTACGCGGCTTTATTTATCCTAGCGCAATTAATTGTGGACTTTGTCTATATGCTGGTAGACCCGCGTATTAGAATAGCACCGGAGAACTAGTAAGGGGGGAGCGAGCAATGCACGAAGAAATCAGCAAGGATCTATTTCAGATAATCGGCCCTGAAGACAGCGAGGCTGAAAAGATTGCCCGCCCTAGAGTAAGCTATTTCCAAGACGCTTGGAGAAGGTTTAAAGAAAATAAGGTAGCCACTTTGGCGCTGGTGGTGCTATCTGTACTTGTTTTTATGGTCATCTTTGGCCCTGCTATCAGTGGCTACAACTATGAAGAAATTAACCCCGACCATCGTAACCAGCGGCCCAGCGCCGAGCATTGGTTTGGCACCGACAATTTAGGTAGAGATCTATTTGCCCGTGTCTGGCAAGGTGGCCGCGTTTCCATGATCATTGGTTTATCGGGAGCTTTCATAGCTTCTTTTATCGGCTGTATCTATGGTGGAATTTCTGGCTATTTCGGAGGCAGAGTCGACGATATCATGATGAGGATAGTAGAGGTATTAATCAGCGTCCCCTATTTGATTGTCGTCATTCTGCTCTCGGTGGTACTAGAGAGTAAGAGTCTCGGTACCCTACTTTTAGCCATGACCATAACCGGTTGGTGTGGTATTGCCCGCATAGTGCGGGGGCAGGTGCTGCAGGTAAAAAGTCAAGAATATGTGCTGGCTGCCCAGGCTCTGGGCGTAAAGCCATGGAAGATAATTCTGCGCCATGTTATCCCTAACGTCTTAAGTGTGGTTATTGTAGCTATCACCTTCGATATACCGGGATACATATTTAGCGAGGCTTTCTTGAGCTTCCTAGGCCTAGGTATTCAACCGCCGGAAACGAGTTGGGGGGCGCTGGCTGCAACTGCACAAAGCATGTACGCATTTTACCCCTATCAACTGTTTATCCCTTCGCTGATGATTGCATTGACCATGCTTTGCTTCACCCTCTTGGGTGATGGCTTACGGGATGCACTCGATCCGCGACAAAGGAAGTAAGGGGGGCTAGGAAATGGACAAGATTCTTGAGGTGAAAAACCTGCGGGTTTCCTTCCACACCTATGCTGGCGAAGTGCGGGCGGTACGAGGTGTCAATTTTGAGCTGCGGCGGGGCGAGACGTTGGCCTTTGTTGGTGAATCGGGCTGCGGTAAAACGGTTACCGCCAAATCCATCCTCCGCCTTTTACCACCGGGAGTGGCAGAGATAAAGCCGGGTTCGGAGATTTTGTACAACGGTGAAGACGTACTACAAATGGACCAGAAACGGCTGCAAAAGTACCGGGGGAACGAAGTCAGTATGATTTTTCAAGATCCAATGACCTCGCTCAACCCCACCATGACCTGCGGCAAGCAGATAATGGAAGCCCTTATGCTGCACAAAAAGTTAAACAAGCAGGAAGCTAAGGCGGAAGCCATCAGGATGTTGGATTTGGTGAAAATTCCTGACCCAGAAAAACGCTTTGCCGCCTATCCCCATGAGTTATCAGGCGGGATGAGGCAGCGGGTGATGATAGCAATCGCCCTCTCTTGTGAACCCAGCATCTTGATAGCCGACGAGCCGACGACAGCCTTGGACGTTACCATACAGGCTCAGATTATAGATCTACTGAAAGAGCTAAAGGAAAAACTAAACACAGCCATTATTTTGGTTACCCATGACCTGGGCGTTGTGGCTACCTTGGCCGATAGAATTCAGGTGATGTATGCGGGCCAAGTGTTAGAATCGGGCTCGGCTCGAGAGATCTTTTATCAGCCCCAACATCCCTATACATGGGCTTTGCTAAGCTCGGTGCCCGATTTGGCCGAGCACAGTAAGCAAGAGTTATATTCCCTACAGGGTACTCCCCCCGATTTAATCATGCCTTTGGAGAGCTGCCCCTTTGCGGCTCGGTGCGACTATTGCATGCAAATCTGCCGACAGCAGATGCCGCAAGTAACTAATGTCTCAGATACGCATACAGTTGCTTGTTGGTTACAACATCCCTCCGCACCTAAAGTAAAACCTTTTTATGAAAGGGGTCTAAGCCATGAGCAACAAGCATAACAGAGAGCCATTGGTGGAGGTTAAGAACCTTTGTAAGTACTTCCGGCAAGGCAGGTCAACGCTAAAGGCGGTGGATGATGTTTCCTTCCATATTAATCGGGGTGAAACTTTCGGTCTGGTGGGGGAGTCGGGCTGTGGTAAAACGACCTGCGGCAGAACGATCCTTAAACTGTACGATGCCACCTCGGGTCAGGTCCTGTACAAGGGAAAGGATATAACCGGTCCCATGTCGGGACGGGAGTTGTTGGCCTTCAAACGCAGCGCGCAAATTATTTTCCAGGACCCCTATTCTTCCCTAGACCCGCGGATGACTATTGGTGAAATAGTAGCGGAAGGAATGGATGTGCATTTCCGCTATTCTCATAAGGATAAACAGCGCAAGGTGACGGAGCTATTGGCCCAGGTGGGATTGACGGAAGATTATGCTAACCGCTTCGCCCATGAACTTTCCGGTGGCCAACGACAGCGTATCGGGATAGCGCGGGCTTTAGCTGTAGAACCGGAATTTATTGTCTGTGATGAACCCATCTCGGCCCTAGATGTTTCTATTCAGGCCCAAATAGTAAACCTATTGATACGACTACAGAAGGAACGCGATTTAACCTATCTATTTATTTCCCATGACCTGTCTATGGTCCGACATATTTCCGATCGGGTAGGTGTGATGTACTTGGGCAGCTTGGTAGAGGTGGCCACCAGTCAAGCCATCTTTGCGGAGCCGCTGCATCCTTACACGCGGGCCCTACTTTCCGCCATCCCTACTGCTGACCCCGATTATGAAGCAACCCGGTCGCATATAAGGCTGGAGGGCGAGGTGCCTAGCCCCATCAACCCGCCTTCGGGCTGTAAATTCCGTACCCGTTGTCCCCATGCTACAGACATCTGTGCCCAACAACAGCCCCAATTGGTCGAAGCTAAAGAGGAGCATTTTGTGGCCTGTCATCATTGGCAACGGTTACAAGGGAAAAGTTAGGAGTCTGGCATGCTAAATAGAACAACGATTGAGCGTATATTAGATGCGGCTGTTAGTGCAGGTGGAGATTTTGTCGAGGTCTTCTGTGAAGATACCTTCTACACCAATGTTT
>JAAYGE010000129.1 GCA_012727835.1 Bacillota bacterium | reverse complement strand
GGAGCTTCAGAGCGGACAAAGAGTTCTGCTAAAATCATCATGCCACCCACAATCCCCAAAACGTTCAAATTGATGGCTTCCAGGGCCTGCTGGCCGCTAATAGCTCCTGTGGCAATCAAGAGTAGGGCGGCTGCTGTAGTAATGTAGATGGGGCGAGCCGCTTTGATAATAAGAAGAAAATAGGCTAATAGGAAAATCACTGTAGCAATAGTGGCGGGACTGAATTGCATATGAGCACCTCACCTGTTTAATAGTTTATTTTATAGTTAGTTTGTGCAATGTGCCGGGGCCAGGGCTTTGTTAGCATATGCCATTTTAGACAATAAAAAACCCTCGCCTCGATCGGCGAAGGTCTTGCTGCAAAACTACAAGGTCTTGTGTTAAGCCGGCCTAAACTGCGTATTGACGACTTAACATGGTAGAAACCATAGCTACTCCCCTTCGACGTGAGTATAGCTGGCTTTGGACTCCCCGTCAAGGGGCCAGGTTGACATTAAACGGTTGGTAAAGGATAATTAAAAAAGTATACACCATTTTAAGGAGCGTGTGCGATGACTGCTCTTCGTGTGAAAGGCCAGACCCGCCTTGCTGGGAGTGTGGCTGTCAGTGGCTCTAAGTATGTGGCACTGGCTGTTATTCCAGCTGCCTTATTGGCCGATTCTCCCAGTATCATAGAGAACTTACCCGATATCAGTGATGTTGCTGTATATGCTGATATTTTGCGTCAATTGGGCGCAAAGGTTGAATATAACCATCAGGGTTGGATGCGAATCGACCCCACCGGACTCAACAGCTATGTGGCTGATCAGAACCTGGTAAAACGGATGCGGGCTTCCTATTATTTGTTGGGAGTTCTGTTGGCCCGTTTTGGTCATGCCGAGGTTGCTCTACCGGGAGGTGACGATATCGGCCCGCGCCCTATAGACCAGCATTTAAAAGGCTTTCGTGCTCTGGGGGCGGAAGCCGTTATCGAGCATGGTTTGGTGAAGGTGCAAGCCGAACGTCTGAAGGGAAATCGTTCGATTTACTTAGATGTGTTGACGGTGGGAGCAACTATTAATCTGATGCTGGCGGCCGTCCTAGCTGAAGGTACTACCGTTATTTCCAACGCTTATCGCGGTCCTTTTATCGTGGACCTGGCCAACTTTTTGAATGCCATGGGGGCCCGAGTTTTGGGAGCCGGTACGGAAACAATCCGTATTCAGGGAGTGCCAGAACTCCATGGTTGCGAGCACACCATTATACCGGACCAGAGCGAGGCGGCTACCTTAATGGCAGCCGCGGCTATGACTAAAGGCAACGTAACCCTTAGGAACACTATTCCTGACCACCTGGAGTCGATAACTGCTAAATTGCAGGAGGCCGGTGTCGATATTGAGTATTGTGACGATAAGATTCGTGTTCGCTGCGACCAGCGAGTGAAGGCCGTTAATGTTAAGACCCAGCCGCTGCCCGGGTTTTTTACCGATTTCCAAGCACCTATGAGTGCCCTGCTTACTACAGCCGATGGAATGAGCATAGTAACGGAAACCATTTGGGAAGAGCGCTTCGAACATCTTAATCAGATGATTAAAATGGGTGCCCAAGTGCGCCTAGCTGGGCGTACAGCTATTATTGAGGGTGTGCCGCGTTTGACAGGCGCGGAAGTGCATGGTACCGAATTGCGAGCCAGTGCTGCTCTTCTGATGGCGGCCATGGCGGCAGAAGGGGATAGCCTGGTGACCGGCTTTGAACACGCTGACCGCGGCTACGAACGGCTGGAGCAAAAATTCATTTCCCTCGGTGCTCAGATAGAGCGGATCGAAGACTAGAGAACGACAATTGGGGGGCTGCGCAATCACCTGGTTGCGCAGCCCCCCTAAAGTTTTAGCTTCTATTCTTCTGCTTTACAGAATTCTTCCCACTGCTTGAGATAGGCTTCCTTTGTTAAAAGGGGAGGATAGTTCTCCTTGATAGTTAAGGCTTCTTTGGCGCCGTTGGCGAGGAGATCGATAATGGTCATGGCCATCGCTTTAGCGGGTACCACATAGAACAGCTCCGGATCACCCTCCCGATAATCCTTGGTATGGCCTGCCCCTGCTGCCCCGCCCACATAGGGGTGAATGGCCGGCATGACGTGCATTACATCGCCAATATCGCTGGAGCCGGTCCCATGGCCGCCGGCAGCTACGTTTTCTGCACCTACCAGTTGGACTATATTCTGGCGGAAAAGTTCGTCCATACGTTCATTAGAGACACGGGGTAAGAACCCGGGTATTTCAATAATATCTACTTCCGCACCTACCGCCATGGCGCCAGCCCGCAAGGCCCGATTTACTTTCTTGCTGGCGTCGAGTATGGCCGGCATGGTCTTGCCGCGCACATAGGTTTCCATGCGCACATCGGCAGGAACAATATTGACCAGGTCGCCGCCCTTAGTGATGATGGGATGGATGCGTATTGAATCATCATCTTGGAAGGTTTCCCGGTTGGCATGGATTGCTTGTAGTCCCAGCATGGCCGCATTCAGGGCATTAATCCCCAGATGAGGTGCCCCGCCGGCGTGGGCTTCTTTGCCGCGGTAGCGAATGAATTTGGCAACAAATCCATTGGCGGTGCCGCCTACGACGGCTTTGCGACCGGGAGCCGTACTTGTGCTATGGAACATGACCGTCATATCGATATCATCCAGTTCGCCCAGGGCGATTAGCTCTTGTTTACCGCCTAAAAAGCGGATTTTTCCCTGCTCGCGTAGGCGCTGCCGCCATTCAATTTCCACCGGTTCTTCCGCTGGGACCGCCATTAAGACCACATCACCGGCCAGTTCGGGCATCACATTGGCATCAATGAGCCCCATAGCTACTCCTAGCATGGCTGCCACTTGTGCATTATGACCGCAAGAGTGGGCAGCTCCAGTTTCCGGATCCGCGTTGGGGTGTTCCGGGCAGACAACCGCATCCAGTTCGCCCATGATAGCCACCCGTACTTTGTGTTCTCCGCCGGGGAGTTCGGCTTTAGAGCCGGTTATGGCTAGCCCCGATCGATAGGTTAACCCCAGTTTACGATAGGTTTCTTCCACAAGGGCTGCTGTTTTGTGCTCCTTATAACCCAACTCGGGGTTGACACGAATTTGCTCACCCAAAGCAATTATTTCGTCTTTGCGTTGATCAATAGCCTTAAGCACTCTAGCTTTAAGTTCCTGTACGCTCATGGTTGACCTCCCTTTAGAAATATCTTCTTCACATTTGAGGTTCTTTTTCCAGGGACGAACTCCTGCCCTTGTCATAGTTATAAAGGAAATTATTATTTCGCTCTTTATGATAGAGGAATTCCAGTTACCGTGCAGAAAGTAACCATAGCAGCCACTTCGACAATAATAGCGCGCTGACACCTGTGTAAGTGGCTGCATTTTTTTTCGACAACCTTTTACCCACTAATAGATCCAACTACATTTTTCCATTGTCAGTCGATTGCGCTTTATGTAAACTATGATTACAGAACAAGGCAGCAAAAATAATTTACGATTTCTTTACAGCCTTAGGAGGGTTTTGGGGTCTGTTGTCGAAATCATGTGTAGCAAGGTATGTGAGAATTTTTTTTCTCGCATTCTTGTAGTAATGCCGAAAGGAGGTGAAACGAATGACGATTGTTGCAGGTCAAGTTACCTTCTTGGTTACGGCCATCCTCTTGGGGATTATCATCCTGGTTAGCATCAACCGTTCCAGCTCTGGCAGCTGGACTCCGAAGATCCGCCGTCTGGCTGGTCTGGATGCAATCGAGGAAGCCGTCGGCCGTGCTACCGAGATGGGTGCTCCCGTGCACTTCTCTCCTGGTATCGGTAACATCTCCGACGACTCGGCACCGCAGACGTTCGCTGGCTTAGAGGTTTTAGCCTATGTTACTGAGCTAACCGCTAAGTATAACACGGAGATCATCGTCACCATCCGTCAGCCGAACGTATACCCGCTGGCACAGGAGATCGTGCGTCAGGCTTACATCGCAGCCGGTCGCCCCGATATGTTCCAGGAAGACACGGTTCAGTTCCTTTCTAACGAACAGTTCGCTTATGCAGCTGGTGTTATGGGTATCATGAACCGTCGTCGGGTAGCTGCTAACCTGATGATGGGTGCTTTCTGGGCCGAGTCGCTGCTCTTTGCTGAGGCTGGTGCTCAGATAGGTGCTATCCAGGTTGCTGGTACCGCAGCTATGGGACAGCTTCCCTTCTTCGTGGCAGCTTGCGACTACACCTTGATCGGTGAGGAGCTCTATGCCGCTGGTGCCTATCTCTCTCAGGACAAGGTGAAGCTCGGCTCTATTGCCGGTCAGGACATCGTTAAGGGAATTGCCATGGTGATCGTTGCAATCGGTTCTCTGCTGGCAACAGCCGGTAGCAACATTGTTATGGAACTATTAAGCAAGTAATCGTAATGATTTAAGCGTTCCCAATAACGGAAGAAGGAGGTGGAACACGTGCGTAGGGAAGTCCCGTTGATTATAACCTTCGTAGCCGGTATGATCGTGCTACTGGCGCGGGTCTTTACGGCTGCTGACGGTGGAGAATTCTTCCTCTCCAACTGGGCAGCGGAATTAACCGACTGGGTTATTATCGTAT
>JAAYGE010000128.1 GCA_012727835.1 Bacillota bacterium | reverse complement strand
GCTGGTCCATGGTTTGTTAAAAATCCGGGTGCGCACCTACTATATTTACCAGTGCGACTTGTCCCAGGGTATCAGCCATTTCCGTACCCGTGTCAGTAAAGGCATTGAGATTATCGAGTCGTTACGCGGGCATACCAGTGGCTTAGCCGTACCCAACTTCGTAATCGATGCCCCGGGGGGTGGGGGCAAGATACCGCTTATGCCCCAGTATCTCATTTCCATGTCCGACCGCCGCGTGGTGTTGCGCAACTACGAAGGTTTGTTGGCTACCTACACCGAACCCGATTGGAGTGAAGGGCCGGAAGCCCCATCGAGGGCGCGTAGCCAACCGAAGGAACCAGAAACGGGCGTGGCCGGTTTGCTGCGAGGTAATAAACTAGGTCTGTAACTGGCCGCTCCCTGCCACCACCAACAGGGCTGCCAGTAATTGCATTGCCCAGGAAATAGGAGGGGTAATCCCAGGGCGACCTACGGGCGACCCCTACGAACATCATTCAATTGTGGTCTTTTACCCGCACCGCAACCTTTCGTAGGGGCGCCCCGCAGGTGCGCCCGCGGGCCGATCACCGATCGGCCCCTAGGCATATCCCAACATTGCGGTGGTTTACCTGCTCTTCAAATGTTTCGTAGGGGCGCTGCTAATGTGCTTTCGCTACATCTAACGATGTTGCTGTCGCACCCATTGGGGAGCTGTATTGCTGGCGCAATACAGTTGCTGCGCCCGGCCCACCATTAGTCAGCAAATTGTTCTCAAAATCTCTTCTGCCCTAAAAAGGGAGTAGCCAACTAGCAGCCCCATTACTATAATGAGAAATGATTAATAGGGGGTTATTTTTGTCCGGTTTTTGTGTATAATCTCCGAGAAAAGGCTAGAAGGTAAAACGGGGGACCATTGTTTCCTGTCTCCCCACTTACACCTCGGTAAACCATGAGAACTAGGGAGGAAGGGTCATGGAGAACAAGAAAAAGGAACCCTTGAGCGTAACAGATGTGGCTTACCAGATCTTGCGCGAACACAAGGAGCCGATGCATTACCGTGAACTCATCATGGCGGCCTTAGAGCGCATGGGAGAAGATACGGCCATTTCTGGCGCCAAGCTAGCCCAAATTCACACTGAAATCAATCTAGATAGTCGCTTCGAGTTTTTGGGCAAAGGCATGTGGGGTTTACAGGCCTGGACATCTAAGCCGGCCAGCCGCATAGCCGACGAAGGGCCCAGCGAGCGCCGTTATCAGCCGAAAGCATCCGATTACCTGTGGGATGAAGAAGAGGAAGACGAAGATTTCGATGATGAAGAAGACGGCTTTATCACGGAAGATGAAGAACTTCCGGAAGATGATGAGGACGATGAATTTGCTATCGACGACTTTCTCGATGAAGCAATTGAAGGTTTAGACGATCTGGATGAAGAAGAAGAGGATGAACCCGAAAATTAATAAGCCGGGAGGCGTATATGGGGCTGCACAGGCAGCCTCTTTGACCACGCCTCCCGCTTGCTTGACAAAAGCCCTACCCTATGACTAGAATAGCAACGTATTTGCATTTTGAACTGTCAGCATATGCAGGAGGAATTAGCCAATGTCTAAATTTATCTTTGTCACCGGCGGTGTTGTCTCGTGGTTAGGCAAAGGCATAACGGCTGCTTCATTAGGTCGCCTGCTAAAAGGACGCGGCGTCCGGGTTAACGTCCTCAAATTTGATCCCTATATCAATGTTGACCCGGGCACTATGAGCCCTTATCAGCATG
>JAAYGE010000127.1 GCA_012727835.1 Bacillota bacterium | reverse complement strand
TTCTAATACTGTTTGCCCATCGTTATAACCAAAGCTCACGTTTTCGAAAACTATGTGTCCAGAACTGCGGGGGATATCGATGGCGCCAGGGGCGTCGGCAATATCGGGGCTGGTATCGAGCACCTTAAATACCCGCTCCCCACCCGCATAGGCTTGCTGCACATCTTCCATCAAGCGCGCCAACATGGTAATTGGGCGGTAGAAAAGATTAAGATACAGCATGAAACCGACAATGTCACTGCCTCGCATGGTGCCCTGAATGGCCAACATGCCGCCAAAGAAAATAACGATAACCGTGCCTAGAGAAGTAAGAAACTCAATGGCCGGATGGTAAACAGCACCTTGGCGCAGGGCCCGTAACATGGCTCGCATGTGGCTTTGGGATTTTTCATCAACCCGTTCCCTTTCTTGTTCCTGCTTATTAAAGACCTGAATCTCTTTTATTCCAGAGAAATTGTCTTGTAGTACCGCATTGAGTTCAGCGATTTTCTCTTGGGCCAACCGAAAGTTGGGCCGCACCTTCTTGGCGTAAATTTGGGTGGCCACTATTAGTAGAGGCACCGGTACCAGGGTGAGGGCCGCCAACTTGGGGTTCATACTGAAGAGGATTATGGCCACGCCGGTTAAGACTAAAACGTTGGCTGCCAGGTCGGGAATGGCATGGGCAATAAGGGATTCGAAAGTGCGCACGTCATTTATAGTGATAGACATTAGCTGCCCGGTCTGCTTATCGTGGAAGAAACCCATGGAGAGTTTCTGCATGTGGTCATATACCTGAGTGCGCATGTTAGCTACCAACTTCCAGGAACCAACGTGGGACATATAGCTGGCCAAGAAGCGAAAAACAATCTTGACCAGGTACAGGCCTAATAGGGCGAGAGTAATTGGCACCAAGTTATCCATGGTGAGCAAGCCATCGGTTTCTAGATAGGCCAACACCTGACGCACCAGCTGGGGAGCAACTAGGTCGAGCCCTGTGAGAGCTATAATGGCCACCGCTGTAATGAGTAGATAATGCCAAAAGGGTTTGGCTTCGTTTATCAGTCGGCGAAAAAAGGTCATAGGTGTCCTCCTTCTATTGCGATGCTACTTGGGCGCCCTGGCTCACAAGAGAGGCCCCAAACATACATACTATTCTAGGCGGACCCCAAATTACCTGCATAAACAATTTTGAAGTTTCTCGAGCACTCGATTACCTAAATATATGCACCGTGTCCCTCTTAACCACTTTTGCTCTTCTTATCAGCATGCAACCGTAGCTGCAGACCAACAATAATCAGGCCAAAGCCGATTATGAGCCAGCTGATTGCTTTACCTATCAAGAAGGGACCGCCGCCCATCTTGTCAAAGGGGGCCGGGCCTTGGATTATCCACAGCCTATATCTATAGTCCGAAAGGTAGAATGAAAGAATGATGGGAAAGGCAAGAAACACCGAACCCACACCTACTAGAACATAGGTTAAAAATTGGCTATTCCAGTTCTCAAAGAATCGTTTATACCACCAATAGAGGGCCAATAGCCCGGCAGCAACAAGGATATGCAGACCTTCCACCTCCCTCCCAGGTTGTTACCGTTCTTCAAAGGACAGGCTGGTATCGACTGCTTGGACCATTGAGTCAAGCCGCAGCGAACATGCTACTAGTTCAGAAGAGACGATTGCCTCAATCAGTGACAAGATAATAGTGAGTTCATCATCGGGGCCAGGATGGGTCAGCAAGGCATGAGCAGTTCTTAGCCTAGTTAGTGGCCAGCGTGCGGTATCGGCCACGCGGAAGTTGTCGTTGAAAACTTGCAGAGCGTTCTGGTAGCTGGCAATACTTAGGTTCCTAAACCAGTTCATAACCTTGGCTTTCTCAGCGTTTGTTAGACTGTAAACCGCGCTGGGAACCTGCCCTAATTCGGCTTCCATTTTTCCTAATAGCCTACCAGCGTTCAAGGCGTGCAGAGCAAGGCGTAACGATGCATAGGTTAAACTGTTGCGCTCTTTGCTCACCCTGTCAAATGTTTCAAGGTTGTCAAATAGGATGTAGTTAATTGTCTCTTGGGGTGGTTCATCTCGCTGACCGCCTCGTCAAAACGGGCCGCCGCCTCTAGCGCAGGCGGCTTGAAACCCTCTTTCTTATTAAGCATATAGCCTTCGATGGCTTTCAGATCGGAGATAACCTGCAATTTATCAGTAAAGGCGGTCGCATTATCCCTTTCCGCGGATCTAAGTTGCTCTTTATGCAGCAGATATCCCCCATACAAGCTCCTCAATTGAGAATCAGACTCTGCCCTGGCTTCTATTTCAGCGAAATCCATAGCTTTTCCAAGCTAATAAGTTCCTTTTCTATCTGACTAAGCAACTGATTAGACAGAAATGGCTTGCCGTCTCTGGGAGCTTCTACGAAAATTGGCTCCCAAGAAAAATCAGGTTCCTTGTTGAGGGGCACACATCCGGCGCATCCAAGTGCAACAATCAGAAAAATACAGAATACCCTCTTCAGACTTTATCACCCCCCTCATAATAATCTCCACTCTACTCTCTACTATCACGCACAGCCGTTCTGCTCGCCTCTACTACGTAGGCAATTAGTAGGGTGTATTTTGTTCGCTTTACCCCCTTTTTCCTCCGTTTCCCCAATACACATTGTTTGCCATAGCTATCCAAGTGCTTCACGATACTGGCGCCTGCCTGTTCCCTGGAGGAGGCCAAGCAATAAGGCTATTTCCCTATGTGTCCTCAGACCGCCGATTTTCTCCGCAATTATTATCTATTTTGCTCCTTCCCAATGAGAGAGCGCTATTTCAAAGTCTATCTTATCCGGTACCTTTTCTTCAAACGGCAAGGGATCTGGAATGTCATCAACCAATAGGTGTACAAT
>JAAYGE010000126.1 GCA_012727835.1 Bacillota bacterium | reverse complement strand
GGGCAAGAGCCGCCCCTAGATACCATCAAGCACTAATAACAAGCGCCCCACAAACCGTGGGGCGCTAAAACTATCTGTAACTATTAATCGGACCTACCCGACCGATGTAAACCCGATCCCTTCTTATACTGCCATGGGGCTGAAAATACTCCTCTGCATAGCTAATCCCACCGGTCGATTCCTGGCTAGACCAGTAACGCAGGCCAATGATTTCGCCATCCCGCTTAATCCAATCAATTAGCACCGCCGCATGCCCTGTGCCGTTAGAGCGGGAAAAATCGATGAAATCGCCCGTCTTGGCAGAGGAAAAGTTGGTGATGCGCCGTCCCAAGCCGTACTTCTCTATGGCTACAGCCAGATTATGTGTATCCTTAGGACCGGCCACATACCAGCGCAGCATAAAGTCGCTCATGGCTGCCAGCGACATGCCATTGAAATCATCCTGCTCTAGGCCGGCTGCCCTGTTGCGGGCCCGCATGGCTTTAAAGAATACTTCAAAGGTAATGCCCACACAGTGGCTGGCCCGGTTGCCACTGGGGTGGGCCTTGAGCAAGAGGTGGCCTTGGTAACAAATATTGCTGGTAACTCCGTTATAAGTGGCATAGTTATTGTCAAGCAAATAGGGGTAGTAGCCTCCTGCGTATGTACTAATGGCGTTCAGCACGTAAATATTTAAGTCTTGCTGCCGGGCGCTGGTGCCAGCCGTCTCCTTGGGCGCTGTTGGCTTGGTGGGTGATGTTGAGTTAGATGGCGGAGCCTTTGGCTGCGACTGGGGTGCGGAAGGCGTCTTCTCTTTCGCCGTTTCCCCCTGGGGCTGCTCCGCCGTCTTTTCAATAGGTGCTTGCTCGGCGGGGGACTGCTTGTCCGTCTCGGCTGTCAAATACTCCGGGCTAGGCTGGGCAGCCAACTTTTGCTGATTTTCCTGCTGGGCGGGTAGGGGTTCCTCCTCTTTTGCCAGCGGTTGTCTAGAGAGGTTGGGTGAAGTGCCCATGAGTAAAAGGGTGCACATTACTAGCACAAAACATAGCTTAAGAATTTTAGTGACTTTAACAGGCATTTTATTGAACTCCTATGTATGATGCTATGTAAATTATAGGTGGGCTACTGTTAGGAGTTCAAAAGTAAAATATGGACATACATAGAGGGCTGGGGCTAAAGGACTTACTATACTTAAGTAAAATATTACATAAAGAGGCCTATTAAAGTTAGAAGAGAGAAGGGAGAGAGATGGTTTGGAGACAAGGGTGCAGGTGCCTCCAAAGAAAAAGCGGAGGCGTAGTAACCTGCTCACCCCTGAGTAGGGGATAGATGTGAACGAGTGGGATACCGTGAAATTGTTTTTTCTTCCTTACGTGGTGTTGAACCCCTTAGCCAGGTTTCTTTATCCGAAAAGCCTACCGGCGAGCAACTCATTCCTGTTTTTTTCTATCGCCAGCCTTGGCTTTTTATGGCTGTACAAGCACTTTGGGTTTTGGCCCAGCCTTGCTGAATTTGGCTTAACCAGGGAAAAGTTCAAAAGCAGCCTTAAGAGCGGTATCCTAGCGGGGCTCGCTTCCCAAGCCATAAACATTAGCATTAGCTTGCTGATAGTGTTGGCCCTAGGAGCCTCTCGGGCCATGTGGGCTCGCACAGAGCGGGAAATACCTCTCTATTTCTGGGGTTGGGCTGTGTTCTCAATAAGTGCTGTCATTATCGGTCCTTTGGTGGAGGAGCTAATTTTCCGAGGCGTCATCTTCGAGTTTACAAAGTACAAGTATGGAAGGCGCATGGCCATAGGCTACACAACCCTTATTTTTGCCATCATGCATGGCTTTAATCCGGTGACGCTAGGCCAAAGCTTGGTTAGTGGTATTGTTTTCGCATTAGTTTACGAGCGAGAAGGTAATCTGGCGGCTCCAGTCATCGGTCATAGTGTTCATAACTTGATAACGTTGCTGCTTTTCGTTGCTTTTTCCTAATCATGAAGTTGATTGAGCAAACGGCCGCCTGCTGATTTCAAAAGCAGGCGGCTTCTTGGCTGCGCAGGATTTGCCGTCACCATGGCGAACATTTGTTGGTAGATAGGTAGTAAGCAGCAAGGAGGAGATGGCTTGCTTAGATGTTTGCATTTGGCAGACCTACACCTGGGTTGGTCGGCCGCCTGGTTAGGCTCCCGGGCCGCCGACTATGCCCGTGCACGCGACAAAATCCTAGAACGCCTTACGACTTGGATTCTAGCCCCCCAGCAACAACTGGACCTGATCCTTATCGTGGGCGATCTCTTTGACAATCATCGACCCCCGGCGGCCCTCGTGGAATCAGTGATGGCCGAGCTGAAGGCTTGGGTGGATGCGGGTATCACCGTTATCACTGTGCCCGGTAACCATGACGAAATCACCTACCATGATTCGGTCTACCAGCGTTATGGCCAGCGCTGGCCCGGAATTTTAGTAACGAACCCCATGCCCGAGCCACCCTTGGAACTAACTGTGGGCGGTGAACGGCTTTATCTCTACAGTATGGCCTATACCGGCGGCTTGACTAAGGTGGAGGATTATTTACAACCCTATCCTCGGGCAACCGGCCAAGGCATCCATCTGGCCGCCTTTCATGGGTCTCTCGATTGGCAAACCGATGAGCGGGGGCTGCCCCTTGCCAGCCGTTTGTTGGCGGAGGCCGGCTACGACTATGTGGCCTTGGGCCACTTTCATAGTCCTCGGCAGCTGCAAATCGGTTCCACGACGATAGCCTATGCGGGGGCTATCGCCAGTAAGGGGTTTAATGACATCGGCTGTGGCCAGCTTACACTGGTAGCTTTGCAGCCGGGGGCGGCTCAGGTGGAGCTAATCCCTTGGCAGGATGTGGACCATCGGGTGGTACAGCTGGATATCAGTGGCTTTGCCGATGAGGAGGAGCTGGCGGCCCACATCCACTCCCTGGCCGACCCCGCATTACTTCTACAGGTGCAACTAGAGGGAGCAGCCAATTTCTTTTTTGATACCCAGGCTCTAACTAGCCGCCTGGCTCGGCATTTTTATCATCTGGAACTGGTGGATACTACAGTGCACGTGGCTCCCGGTTTACAGGACCGCTGGGCGCAAGAGTCGACCATCCGTGGTCTTTTTGTGCAGCGCCTACAGAGGCTGCTACAAGAGGCCGACGATGAAAGGGCGAAAACAGTAGCTGCCCTGGCCCTACGTCGGGGCATGGCCGCTTTCTTACAGGGGGAACACAGGAATGACTAAAGTTTTATGGCAGCGTCTTATTTTACGGGGGTTTGGCCGCTACCGCGAGGAAGTCAGTATCGATATCAATGAACGGGAAGTGCTAGTGTTGCCCAACGAGGCGGGTAAGTCTACCCTGGTGGCCGGTCTGGCCGCTGTCATCTTTGGTTTACCAGCCTCCAGCGATCCTAGTAGGTTTGGTCAGGGCCGTTATCGCAATTGGTATGACCCGCCCGAATTTAGCGGCGAACTCTATTTTCGTGTGGGCAGTACCCAATACCACCTGAAGCGCAACTTCGCCAGCCACCAAGTGGGTTTAAGCTATTATGCCCAGGGCCAATGGGTGCAGTTGCCTCAAGCCACTGGTGTGGATAACCCCAGCGCCACCCGTCCCTTCCGGAAGTATCATGAAACGCTGCAGCAGTTGTTGGGCATCAGTTCGCTGGATTTATTTCTAGCCACCTTTTGCCTGACCCAACCTATGCCTACACCGGAGGGGCTAGATGATGGGGTACAAAGCTTGCTGGCGGGAGCCGGTAGCAAGGCAACCCAGGTGCAACAGTTGTTGGAGAATCAACTGCGACAGATTACCCGTTACTACGGCGAGCCCCTAGGGCGTAGCCGCGGCGGGAACAAGGATCGGCAGTTGGAGGAATTGCAGGCCCAAATCGATGAGCTAACCCAACAGATCGCTGCCGGTCAGGCTAGTTCGGCCGAGCTGCAAGTGGTACAAGCCCGTTTGGCTGCTTTACAGCAGGAACGCCAGCATAAGCAGGACCTGCTGGCGAAGCGTAATGCGGCTCTGCAGGCTTGGAGCGAGTGGCGTACTCTGGCAGAGCGCTATCAGCATGGGTTGGACCAACAGCAGCAGGTGGAACAGGCCCTCTACCGGGCCCGGCAGCTGGAAGAGCAGGTTGGAGAAGTGGAAGATCAGCTTCGGGCTTATGACCTATTTGGCGACCATTCCCTGGATTGGGATGAGTTTTTAGAGCAGCAGCTGGCGCGACAACAGGAGCTGGAACGTAGGCGGCAGGAATTAAAGGAGTTAGAAGATCAGCTGGCCCAGCTCCGGGTGATTGAGGAACAGAAACAAACCGAATATCAGCAGCGGGAGCAGGTACTGGTAGCCGGCGTGGGCGAGGCGCAGGAGCAATATGCGGCACTGGTGGCGAAAGAGGATGCATATGATGAACTATATCAGGATTATCAATCTCGTTTTGGCGACCTACCTATCGAGCCGGCCCAGCTCTTAAGCGTTCTGCAGCAACGAACCCGGAAGTCGACCGAAGAGCGACGCCGGCGGCAGCCAGCAGGTGGAGCTGAAAAGCCGGCTTGGGTCAGTGGCCTGGCAGGTATGGTGCTGGGCGCCCTCAGCTACTGGTTTTGGGGGCGGACGGCGGGTGTGCCCGGGCTGCTTGTAGCTTTGGTCTGTTGTTTGCTGGGCTGGTTATGGCCCCTGGTTGGGAGGACCAGGAGCAAGTCGGGCTCTGGACCAGACCCCATTAACTTGGCATTGGATCGTTGTACCGACCTTAAGGC
>JAAYGE010000013.1 GCA_012727835.1 Bacillota bacterium | reverse complement strand
GCACCACCGCCGGCGACTCCAGTTGGCTTGGTTTAGCGCTCATTGTGGGGGCCGTAATATCGGCGGCGCTGTTCAACATCGGCTCCCGACGGGCTTCCGCCCGCTTTACACCGGTGGAGGTTACATGTGTCATGATGTGGCTGGGCGCTGTGATCTTCAATTTGCTGGCCCTCTTCTTCCACTGGCGGGCCGGCAAATTGGCCGATTTTTTCACCCCTTTAGCCGATCACCAAGTCATTATAGCCCTGCTTTATCTGGGCATCGGCTCATCGGTAGTGGCCTTCTTCTTAGTGAATTACGGGCTCTCCCAATTGCCCGCATCCCAGACAGCTGTGTTCAGTAACCTTACCACCGTTGTTTCCATCGTTGCAGGTGTAGTCTTCCGCAACGAGCCCTTCTACTGGTTCCACGCCCTAGGGGCGGTGGCCATCATGGTGGGCGTATGGGGCGCCAACTACTTTGGGCTGGAAAGCAATGCAGGAAAGCGACGGTCAAGTAGTTGGGAGTAGTACAAGACTGTCCCCATCAATTACAAAGGGCGCTCCTGCATTAGGAGCGCCCTTTCATATTTGTTGCGTCCCTTTCCTGTTCTATAGCTCGGGGCGAATTAATCGGTCGGCACCGGCTGCGCCTGCTTTTGCCTAACGAGGCCTTTCTCGCGCCACTTGCCTCTTCTGTAGAAGAAGGTGGTGATCAGCGAGCCCATCACCCAGGTAATTAGCAGTGACACAAAGAGTGATTCGGGTCGGCCGTTGGGATAGGCGGGGCTACGGGTTAAATAGGCCAGCCCATAGGCCAGGGGCACCCGAAGACAGACGGTGTTAATTAGCGAAATCCACATGGGTGTGGTGGTATCGCCAGCCCCCCGCATAACTCCTGAGAGGCACTGGGTCACGGCCATGGCAATGTAGCCGACGGCTAGAATGCGCATCATTCTTACGCTGTAATCGATGAGCGCCGGCGTATCTGTAAAAAAGCCGACTAAATACCTGCCGAACAGCAAGATTAGAATAGTTAAAGTGGTGGCCACACAAATAGCAATCAGGGTGCCATCACGCGTACCCTTTTCCACCCTATCCATCCGGTTAGCACCTATATTTTGCCCCGTGTAGGTGGTCATGGCCGTACCAAAGGAAAAGTTGGGCATCATGGCAAAGCCGTCAACTCGCATCACGATCACGTTGGTGGCGATAATCATTTCACCAAAACTATTAGTTAACGATTGCACCACAATCATCGAGAGGGAGAAAATGGCCTGGGTTAAACCGGAGGGCAACCCTAGCTTTATAAGTTTTAAAGCATATTCTTTGTTTAACTTTAGCATGCCCCAGTTCAGGTCAAAGTCCCTCTTCATGCGCACCAATTTCAGCACACACAAGGCGGCCGATACGCCTTGGGCGATTACGGTGGCCAGGGCCACGCCGGGAACTCCCATATTGAATTGAATAACAAACCAGAGATCTAGTACCACGTTAAGAGCCGTTGATAATAGCAAAAACATGAGTGCCGACAAGGAATCGCCCAGCCCACGCAAAACACCGGCGAGGATGTTATAGAAGGCAAAGCCGGCAATTCCTAAGAAAAAGATAGTTAAATAGTCCTCACACCAATCAATAATAGACGCGGGAGTATTCAAGAATTCTAGTAACGGACGAGTTACTAGGGGACCAATAATCATGATGATGACAGACACAATAGCAGTCAGAGTAATGCAGATACCGATGGTGCGGGAGAGGTTTTCTCTATCTTTTGCCCCGTAAAATTGAGAAACCATTATCCCAGCCCCAACGGATATCCCCACGAATAGTACCAGCAACAAATTCAATACGGGCCCGGAGCTTCCCACGGCTGCTAGAGCATTATCGCCCACATACTTGCCCACTATGATGGAGTCGGCCGTGTTATAGAATTGTTGCGCCACATTACCGATCAGCATCGGTATGGCAAACGTTACAATTCGTTTCCACGGTGTACCTTGCGTTAAATCCTTTGGAGCAAAGAGCTCTCTCAGTCTACTCATAAACTTGCCCCCTATATGCTGTGCTAATCTAGCAGGCGACTAATTTCTCAATAGCCTGCTTTTCATCGGCAACAAAGAAAATGTCTTTCCCCTGGTTGGATTCATAGATGAAATCCTTCAGGCTCTTGCTGGTGTATGTGGAGAAATCGCCGACGATCGCCACCTTGACCTGATAATTAATAAACTTCTGCAGCATCTCCCCGGCCAAACGGGTACGCAGGTTAAAGAAGTCCTCGGCCAGCACCGATTTGGGCATAACAATGCGGTTACCCCCCTCAGTAAAGGCTACGGTGGCTACCAGATCTAAGGCGGACTGGACGTCGCTTATCAATACCCCATCAGCCCGCACAATGGCGATATCTACCCCTTTTTCTTTAATTCTCTCTATCTTCATATTGCCTCCCACCTAAATAGATTCACTCCAGCGTTGGATTAAGGTTTTTCCTGTAGCGGTGCGGAAGGTTTCCGCCACCACTGCCTCCAGCTCAGCCGGGTCCTGCAGCTGCCCATGCTCGTAGCGGTTAGGTATGTTGACCAGTGCATCGGCCTCATAGAGGATTTGGAAATCGAGACCATCGATGAACTGGGGGCTATGATGATGCCGCACCAGGTAGCAAACCCGCTCGCGCACATCGGGGCGCGCCCCCAGCTGCTCCAACAGGCGGCGAGCTATCGGTTCACCTTCCGCTTCCTGCAGTGGCCCTGCCCCAGAACCATGCTTCTTTAGAGCTGCTGGTATGCCCACATCATGAAAGATGGCGGCCAAGGTAATGACCTGTTGCATAAAGGCACCACTGACCTTCTCGCCGGTAGCAATCTTTTCTGCAAAATCGGTGACCGCTAGGGCGTGCTCAATATAGCTCTGTTCCTGGAAATATTCCTGCATCAAACTAATGGCTCGTTCCTTCATACGATTATCCTCCACTCCATGTTTAAGCTTTAGCTCGAAGCCGGAGCTATTGAGCCGCTCCCCTGCGCCCCAAGCTGGCGAACAACAAAGCTATCAGATCCTGGTTGGCTATAACCAGATGAAAAGGAAAGCGAGGGTCCAGCCGATACAGGGCACCGGCCAGGGGCCCGATGGGGATACTGGCCAGCAAGCTGAAAGCTGAACTGACCGAAATAACCCTTGGCAGCAGGTCCGATGCAACTATATCGGCCTGCAAACTGGAACGCAACGGCTGCAACAGGGCATTACCCCCATTAAAACAGAGAGCAAAGATGATGAGGGGCCAAAAGACCTGCTTCGGTATAAGCAGAAATAGGACCAAACCGAGGGCCATACTAAGCGACCCAAGGAATAGAAATCGCACATAACGCTCCGCCCCTATACGGGGGATGATAAATAATAGCACTAGGGCGATGCTCATGGAACTGAGCAACGGAAAAAGGGAAATGAGCCCCGCTGAAAGGCCCAGCCCCTGGGGACTGGTCATATACAGGCTGGAATAGTTGTTCCAGATGATTAGGGTATAGTTGCTCAATACGGTCGTTAGCATAATAACACGAACCCGGTAATCTTTCCATATAAAACTTATCGTCTGCCGAAAAGTTAACTGGGCACCTACCACATTGTCGCTGGTAAGGTCAGTGCTTCTCGGTTTATCGGTACGAATAAATAATTGGCGCACAAGCACCGCCGCGCCAATAATAATAAAGCCGGCTCCATAGATTACCCGATTTCCAGTCACTAATCCATAACGGGACACAAAGTAACCGGCCACCGGACCGAATAGCCCAGAGCCCAGGTAACAAAGATGTACCAACCCATAGACAGTGGGACGCCGCTCCGAGGATGTATTATCGGCAATGATGCGGTTCCAATTGGGAATGGCACCATAGAAGAAACCGTTGACTAAGGCGGCCGCGGCAAAGTACCAGAAATTCTGAGCGAAGAACCACAGGATGATAGCTGCGCCCCAAGCGAAGCCATCGAAGAACTGCATAGCCCGCTTGCTTCCAAACCGCCCAGCTGCCCAGCCGCCCAAGACAGCCCCTACCGATTGGGAACAAAAGAGCAAAGCACTAATAATACCGATTTGTACCTCAGTAACGCCTAGCGCCGCCATATAGACAGGGCGATAAACGGTAAACCAACCGATAGCCGTACCGAATAGAATTTCACTGACTAGGATAGCGTAAATACTACGATCATGACCTCTAAAAGTACTAAACAACTGCGCGAACCAGGATTCTGGTCGCGCAGCTGTCTGTTCACCAGAACTCATGTTGTGCCTCTCCTCTCCCTGCGATGCAAATGCCACCACCAACTGTAGCTTTCTATGCAGGTTTACAAATTATCTCTTTAATTTTTGTGTCCAGAATACGTTGAGCGTGGGCTGGAACGATTACGCAAGCCGTATCGGCTCCCCGGCCACTACCCCCAATGGCCACCACCGGCGTCTGCTCAGGGATCAGGCCGGCATCAAGGGCCATCACACTAATCTCCACCCCTACTTTAACTCCCTGACTAAACATGCGCAGAGTATGGGCTATAATTTCTACCGGATAGACCCCCTGGAAACGGGTGCTCAGACCCCGCTCGGCACCGGATAGCACGTGGGTACCAAAATAGATTTGCATACCGGCGTCTTCCAGTTTTTTGCGCATTTCAGGGCTCATAGGATGGGGTTCGCCGTCGCCCCGAAAACCATACACCTGGCTTACCACCGTAATCTTAAATTCATCGGCATAGGGCAGCAGGTGCTCGGCCGTAACTCCCGCATTGGAGGCAACAACAATATGTTTAATACCCGCCTGCCGCGCATGGTTTACTGCCAATTCAATGGTTTCCTGGGTGCTCTCTTTGCCTGCTTTAGTAATTATCATAGTTAAGGCCTCCTTCATGTTAGTTGTAATCATATTATCCTATTTCCCGCTCCGGTTAAATTATCCTGCTGCAGTTACACACCGCCAAAAAGCAAGGCGGATACGGTAGCCATCGATAGCCACCGATCCGCCCCTACCCCCTCCATCATACCAATGTCACCAACGCCTGCGTAACCTTCACCAACTGCTCCAGCCATGCACTTTGGGCTTAAGAACACAAAAAACCGGAGCAAGCGTTAAAACACGCATTACTCCGGTCTTTTACAAACTACCGGGTGATGGGCCCCTCCCAGCCGTCCATGCCACCAAGCAACACACCCACTTGGGTAAATCCGTGCTGGGCAAGCAAAGCAGCAGCTCGGCGGGCTTTCCTCCCACTATGACAGATAGTAACAGTGGCCCGTTGTGGGTCCAAATCCTCTAAGGCCTGCTCTAATGACTTGAGGGGAATATTGACGGCTCCTGCAATATGGCCTTGGTTATACTGGTAGGATTCCCGCACATCCAATAAAACCGGTGCTACGGTGGCTCGGGCCAAATAGTCCTGCAACTCACTGGACTTAATCTCTTGCCATTCCACCTGACCGTCACCAGAACGATACCCAGGTAACATCTTTGCCTCACTCTCCTACAACTTACTGAGCATCTTTTTGGCCTGCGCAACGGCCTCGCTAGTATCGGCACCGGTTTGCAAAGAAAGGCGTAGGGAGTTTTCCAGCAAGCAGGCAACCATAGCTACCCCTACCTGCTCCACCGCTGCCTTTAGGGCCGCCACCTGAGTAAAGATTTCCTCGCAATCGCGTCCGTCGGCCAGCATGCCTTGAATACCCCGTGCCTGCCCCTCAATGCGTTTGAGGCGGCGAACCAACTCCGGTTTAATGTCGGCCAGCTCAAACAGATCTTGCGACATGTTAAGCCGCCAACAGCTGATCTAGTATTTGTTTCAGCTGGGCTTCCGGCAATAGGCCGGCAATGTTATGAATCGGCTGGCCGGCTTTGAAAATGATCAGGGTGGGGATGGCCATAATATCATACTTGGCTGCCGTGACCGGATTTTCATCGGTGTTCAGTTTCACTATCTTGATTTTACCGTCATATTCTCGAGCCAGCTTATCGATGATGGGACCTAAGATACGGCAAGGCATGCACCAGGGAGCCCAGAAGTCGACCAAAACCAGGCCCGGATCGTCTAAGACTACTTGCTTAAAGGTGGCGTCGGTTACATGTATCATTTTTTCCCTCCTCCATTATTGGCCACACCTTTATGTACTATGATTAATGGTGGCCGGCCCATTGGCAGCCCACCTGGGTACAGGTGGAGCACTTTGTCGACGCCGCCCCCTTATTGAAGTTCAAGGCGGTGAAGATCTGCTCCGGTTTGCTGTCACAGGCGGGACACCGCACCAAATCTTTTTCAGATATAGAAGTGCGCACTGTAAATCGCTCTCCACAATTGGGACACCGGAAATCATAGACGGGCACAAAGTCACCTCCTATACCCATACCCCTAGGGGTATCTCATTTTTACATCATGATATATGAATATATTACCTTTGTCAATAGGAACTTGCATAGCAAAAACCGCCGGGGAGCGTAGACCAATCGGTCTCCACATACCCGGCGGCTGAAAACATAGCCTTTACCAGCCAGAACCACTGCGTTCCAAGCGGCCATTGCGCACATTCACAAAGTAGTGGCCCACCTTAGTCTCGCCTCCGGCCCCATCCCCATCGCTATAGGTGATCCAATAGCACAGGGTGGGTTGATC
>JAAYGE010000125.1 GCA_012727835.1 Bacillota bacterium | reverse complement strand
CTGGCATAGGGGCAGCGGGTATGAAAGCGACAGCCGCTGGGCGGATTCAGGGGGCTGGGCAATTCGCCAGTCAAAGGCAGAACCTCCAGTTTTTCATCGGGATCGGGTACCGGAATGGCCGCCAGCATGGCTTGAGTATAAGGATGCTGCGGGTTAGAAAACAGATCCTCTACTGAGGCCAACTCTACTATCTGCCCCAAATACATAACGGCTACCCGATGACTAATGTGTTTAACCACACTCAAGTCGTGGGCTATAAATAAATAACTGAGTCCTAGCTCTTGTTGCAGGTCCTGCAACAAATTGACTACCTGTGCCTGCACCGACACGTCCAAGGCCGAGACCGGCTCATCGCAAACGATAAGCTGGGGTTGGACGGCTAGGGCACGGGCGATACCGATACGCTGCCGCTGCCCCCCACTAAACTCATGGGGATAGCGGTCGATATAGTCGGGGTTAAGGCCAACTTTGACTAGCAGCTCTTGGGCCAGTGCCCGCCGTTCACGGGGACGGCCGATATTATGAATCTCCATAGCCTCAATTAGGGCCGCACCTATTTTCATCCGCGGATTGAGAGAAGCGAAGGGGTCTTGAAACACTATCTGCATTCGCCGGCGAAATCGCCTTAAATGCTCGGAGCCCAAACTCCCTAAGTCGGTCCCATCAAAGATGACCTTGCCGCCCGTCGGTTCAATTAAACGCAACACTGCCCGACCGGTGGTTGTTTTGCCGCAGCCCGACTCACCAACTAAACCTAAAGTTTCGCCAGCCCCTATCTCAAAGCTGACCCCATCTACCGCCTGTACCCGGGCACGCCCACTGGGGAAGTGTACTTTTAAGTCTTCAACTTGAAGCAGCGGTGTTGGCATAGGTCATCCCTCCTTGTTCCTGGCCCATCAATGGATACCAACAGGCGACTTGTCGCCCGTCGGGCAGCCGTTGTAGTGGTGGTTCTTCTCCTGCACAACGGAGTTGGGCATAGGGGCAACGCCCATTAAAGGCACAGCCGGGCGGTCGCTGGGCTGGATGGGGCACCATGCCCTTAATTTGGTGCAGGCGCCTACTTGTCTTCTTGATATTGGGAACCGAACCCAGCAGCCCTTGCGTATAGGGATGGAGCGGTTGACGAAAAATTTCCCGCACCGGCGCGTCCTCCACAATACGGCCTAAATACATCACCAATACCCGGCTGGCCATGGTAGCAACCACACCCAGGTCGTGGGTAATCAGGATAATTGCCATCCCCAACCGCTTTTGTAAGTTTTGCATCAGGTGCAAAATCTGAGCCTGTATGGTCACGTCCAGGGCCGTCGTCGGTTCATCGGCAATTAGAAGACGAGGATTGCAAGCCAGGGCCATAGCTATCATCACCCGCTGACGCATACCCCCGCTTAGCTGATGAGGATAGGCCCGCAGGCGCTCGGCGGGTGAACTGATACCTACCAGCTGCAAAATTTCTTCCGCCCTTTCTAAAGCTTGCCTCCGGCTTAATCCCTCGTGGAGGCGAATTCCTTCACTGAGCTGCTCACCAATCCGCAATAGAGGGTTAAGGGAGGTCATCGGTTCCTGAAAAATCATGGCCATATCCTTTCCCCTCACCGCCTGCATCTCCCGCTCTGACTTTTGCAGAAGATCTTCACCCTGAAAGAATATCTGGCCGGCGGTTATCTTCCCGGGCGGGCTTGGTACCAACCCCATGATGGAGAGGGCCGTCAAGCTCTTGCCACAACCCGACTCACCCACCAGGGCCACCGTTTCACCGGCAGCCAGTTCAAAACTCACCCCGGCGACCGCCTCAAAAGAGCCAGCTGCCGTATCTAGGCGAGTGGTTAAGTTACATACCTTAAGTAGTTGCTCCGACATACAAACACCCCATTTGAAGTTTTTTAAGATTGCAAAAAGAGAAAAAGGTAAAAAAAAACGCCCCTATAAGGGGCGAGTAATAACCCGCGGTACCACCCTAATTCTAAATAGATTAGCGCTCAATCGGGTACAGGAGTGTTACCTCCGATACCTTCTCCCTGCTAACGGTGGGTCTCCGACAGACTTACTATCCAGTTCGGCCTGCAGCTCCAAGGTGATTTTCAACGGGTGCTTTACCGCCGGGCTTCCACCCTCCCCGGCTCGCTAATGGGAACACTTCGTCTACTCGTCCTCATCATTGCCTTTTGTTTTGTCTTCAGATATTGTTATGCAGTTTAGCACCCTTATCTTCACCTGTCAAGGCCAAGGATTTATCTTTTTATTTTCCCATTTATATAAATCTGTAAAAACATACAGTAAAAAAGCGCCCGCAAGGGCGCTAAAAAACCGATTCCTCATCCATCCGTTGTCCTGCCAGAGCCCGCGGTTCGGGCAATTTAGCCCCTAACACCACGCCTCCCAAAACCAGGAGGAAAGTACAAGCAAACAAGACCTCTGGGACAAAGTAACGCAATAGCAAACCACCCACAATGGGCAAGAAAGTAAAGGGAGCGGTTAAGGTGTTCATCATTCCCACATAACTAGGCCGATCGATATCGGAAACCACATCTAGCAAATAATTGGTAAACCCCATCCAATTGCCGGAAAGGGTGGCGCCAACGGTAGCAAAGACCAAAAAGCATAGGCAAAGGGCTCCAAAAAACCAGCCAGTTTGCACCATAAAGCTAGCCAGTAGAGCTAAAATAGGGGTGGCTGCCGCCACAATAGTTACCGCCCTGATGACGGTGCGATTGCCATGTTTATCCCCCAGATAGCCCCAGATCATGCTGGCCAAAATGCTGCCCGCCATTAGAGCCGAGAGGAAAAGACCCACCGTACTCTCGGCAAAGCCTAGCTTTTCCTGAGCAAAAATGACGTAAAAGGGAAGGGAGAGATAAAAGCACGAAAATAACATGCGGGTAAACATCATGCGTTGGAACAGAGGGCTTTCCCGCCAAATACGGGGAAGGCGACGCCAATACTCGGCCATGGTCGAGCCCGGACGGGCTACTCCTTCCTTCTCTTTAACCAGCAGCGTTCCCATCAGAGAAATCACCATAAACACAAAACCCACCGAAAGCAATAGGGCGTAATTTCTGGGGAAGGCGACGGTAGCCAATAGATGCCGGATAAATAGACCGGCAAAAAAAGCCCCGATTCCCCCCACCGACTGCATGGTGCCCAACAGCCGTCCTCGGCGCGTACTAGGAATACTCTTAGCCACTAAATCGGTCCACGGAACACCGCCGATGCCGTCGGTAATAGCAAAAAGAAGAAGAGCCAGCAATAGGGAGATCAAAGCCCAGTGGGGCCACTAGTCAGCCAGGAAAAAGACGGCTCCGGCCATGAACAAGACACTCAGTCGATTAATCGTGCCATTTATTCGCAGCAGCGGGTTCTTAAAGGGCAAACGTTCGGCGTACCCCGCCACAAACAATTGGGGTAACAAGTAGCCGGCGTTGCGCATGGTACTGGCCAAGCCGATAATCACGCTATTGTTGGTCAACAAACTGATCAGACTGGGCAATAAGGTATAGGCTTCCAAGAAGGCGGCTCCGATAGCAAAACAAACGCCATCTAGGACTAGGGCCGCAAAGTTCCAACGGGTAGTTTTATCCATGCCGGCAGATAAATCTTGGCGTGGTCGAAAAGGAATTATTTTGCCCCGTTTTTTCTGCATATTCCCACCCCCCGCCCCGAAGTTGAGCTAAGCTCAGTGTATCACGCTCCCCTTCCTAGCAGCAACTACCCTTCCACTTTAATTGACATCCTCGTTGTGGGCGCAGGCCTTGGTCATAACTAGAACACCGG
>JAAYGE010000012.1 GCA_012727835.1 Bacillota bacterium | reverse complement strand
GCCTGGTGTAACCGCTCAAAATTGGCCAAACGCTGACGCATGGCCGTCAGCTCATCTTCTTCCTGAGGCTGCAAAGTAGCTGCTGCAATTTCCTCCTGCTGAAAGCGCAACATCTCTAACCGGCGCTCCCGCTCCCGGGGGTCGCCCCTTAACTCTTTCAGCCTATCCTCCACTTCCCGATATTGGGTTACTACTTCATTGATTTGTTCTAGCAGTTGCAAAACTGGCCCGCCGGCAAATCTATCTAACACCTGGCGGTGTTTAGCCACCTGTAACAGCGACTGGTGCTCGTGCTGCCCGTGCAAATCCACTAAAAGTTTTCCTAAATCACGCAAAAAGCCGACGGTGACTATTTGACCGTTAATACGGGCCACACTACGACCATTCAGGCTGATTTCACGGGCGATTATCAGTTGGCCATCTTCCACCAGTTCATCATAGGGGACTGGTAATGCTTCCACTTCGAAAACAGCCTGCACCGCTGCCTTTTTCGCACCGGTTCGTATCAGATCCGCTGATGCTCGGTAGCCCAAAATCAATGACAAGGCATCCAAAATAAGGGACTTGCCTGCTCCCGTTTCACCGGATAACACGACCAAACCGGGCTCCAAGTCTAAATCTAGCTGCTCAATCAGGGCCAGATTTTCCACAACCAACTTCACTAACACTAAAGTTCCCCCTCTCGATAACAGGAAGGAGGCCCACCCAACTTTTGTCGTAATACGTCGAAGAAGCCATTGGCGGAAACCTTTACAAAGCGGGCTACTTCTTTGGCTCGACTGATCACAACCTGATCGCCTAACTCCAAGGGACATGATTCTTGCCCGTCGATAGTGAGAAGAATGTCTTCGTGTTGAGCCTGCACCCGGATCTGCACCGTACTGGCCGGTGAAATTACCATAGGACGGGCATGCAAACTGTGGGGACAGATGGGTGTTAGCAGTAACACACCTATGTCGGGAGCGACTATGGGGCCGCCGGCACTCAAGCTATAGGCGGTAGAGCCGGTCGGAGTAGCCACTATCACACCATCGGCCGGCAACGGATCTAGGCGCTGTCCGTCTATAGCCATATGCAACTCCAGCATACGGCTAAAAGCTCCTTTGCTGATTACCATTTCGTTCAAAGCGCGCAAATCCTTAATTGTTTTCTTCCTCCGCTGCACTACCACCCGCAGTAGCATCCGCTCTTGCACTTTATAGTCTCCCTGCAAGACACGCTCCATGCCAGTAAACATGTCTTGTAGTTCAATTTCGGTTAGAAAACCCAGTTTGCCAAAATTGATACCCAGAATCGGTAGTTCCCAGGCCACATAACGGCGCACCACACTGAGTAGAGTGCCGTCACCACCTAGAACCACCAATAACCGGGCCTGGGTCCTTCCTGTTTCATCTACGACCAAATCGGGACGCTTTATGCGAGCCCCTACTTCCCGAGTACAGCAGGGCCGAATGCCGTGCAGCTCAAGCCACTCCACCAATTCCCTGCAGGCGGTCAACGCCTGCGGCTTATCTAAATGAGGGACCAACCCTATTGTCATCCCATCTATCCCCCCTTCGTGTATAACTTCGCCTTACAGGTATTTAACCCTGCTTGCCCAATTGCTTATGGGCTAATTCTACAACTGTTTCTACATCTGCTGGGGATACTCGATCAGCCGTCCCCTGTTTAAACAGGGACAAAAATTCAATATTGCCTTCCGGGCCCGTGATCGGCGAAAAGGTTAGACCCATTAGGCCTAGCTGTAGCTCGGAAGCCGTCTCCCAAACCTGGTTAATCACCTGTCGATGGACGTTCGGCTCCCGCACCACACCTCGCTTACCCACCAGCTCCCGTCCGGCTTCAAATTGGGGTTTAATCAGGGCCACAATCTCTCCCCCAGGCACCAGCAATGGTACCGCCGCCGGGAAAATTAGGGCTAAAGAGATAAAAGAGACATCGATGGTCGCGGCATCGGCCAATTCGGGAAAATCACTGGCCTGCAGGTAACGGGCATTAGTCCTTTCCATCACCACCACCCGCTGGTCCTGCCGCAGTTTCCATGCCAACTGGGCGTACCCCACATCCACCGCATATACCCGTTTAGCACCGTGCTGGAGAGCACAGTCGGTAAAACCGCCGGTGGAAGCCCCAATATCGATGATCACTTTGCCCCCGGGATCAAAGCCTAGCTCCTTAATGGCCCGCTCTAACTTCAAGCCCCCCCTGCTCACGTAGGGATGCTCCTGGCCTTCTACTTGAATGTCCGCATCTGGAGGCACTCGGGTACCGGGCTTGTCTATCCGCTTACCGTCCACCCTAACTAGGCCGGCCATAATGGCTCCCTGTGCCCGCTGGCGGGAGTCAAAAAAGCCTTGTTGCACCAACATAATATCCAATCTTTCCTTAGTTGCCATGTTTCGTTTGCTCCAATTTTGCTAGTATACGCTTGCCAATAGCTTCGCCGGTTAACCCTAAAGATGCAAGCAACAGGTGCCTTTTACCGTGGGGTATAAAACGATCGGGGATACCAAACAACAGGGCTTCATGTTCCACCCCCGCATTACTGGCTGCTTCCAGTAGGGCTGAACCACAGCCGCCGGCCACAATCCCCTCTTCAATTACTACCGTTAGCCGATGATTCCCCATAGCGGCTACTAACTCCGAGTCGAGGGGCTTTAGGAAGCGCAAATCGTACACGGTGGGCTGCAACCCGGCCGTTAATAATTGGGCTTCCACTTGCTCCGTCACATCCCAGATGGTACCACAATTCACCAACAAGACATCCCTACCTGACCTTAGGCACTGGGAACGGCCGATAGGAACCGGCTGCGCTGGCAATAATGGTTCTCCGTCGGCAGTGCCCCGGGGATAACGGATAGCCACTGGGCCCGGATGCTCGCAGGCGGCAACAAGCATGTTCACCAACTCTTGAGCATTGCGGGGCAACATAATCGTCATATTGGGCATCTGGCGTAGCATGGCCATATCAAAAACACCCTGATGGGTTTCGCCATCGTCACCGACCAAGCCGCCCCGGTCAATGGCTAGCACCACGGGCAAATTGGGCAAGCAGACATCGTGGATAACCTGATCATAGGCCCTTTGCAAGAAAGTGGAATAAACGGCAAAGACGGGCCTTAAACCGGCGGCAGCCATGCCGGCAGCAAGGGTCACCGCATGTTGCTCGGCAATGCCCACATCAAAGAACCGATCTGGATATTTCTCTTGGAAAGCGTCAAGGCCAGTGCCGGTGGGCATAGCGGCAGTAATGGCCACAATCTGTTCATTTTTCTTAGCTATATCTAACAAGGTTTTGCTAAATACCCGGGTATAGGTAGGAACTGAAGCCTTAGCCACCGCCTCGCCGGTAGCCGGGTCAAAAGCCCCAACTCCGTGGAAGTGGTCAGGGGCAGTAACCGCCGGTCGATATCCCTTACCCTTGATCGTTTGGCAATGGACTAGTACCGGCCCCGGCGTCGACTTGGCAACCGTCAACATTTCCTCCAAGGCCATCAAATTGTGGCCGTCCACTGGCCCTAGGTAGGTAAAACCCAGCTCTTCGAACAGCATACCTGCTACTAGCAGATATTTTAGACTATCTTTCAAACGCTCACTTATTTCCGCTACTCGGCCGCCCACCCGGGGGATCTTCTGCAAGAGGGCTTCAATGTCAGCCTTAGTTCGCAAATAGCCAGGGGCCGTTCGGACCCGAGCCAAGTAACGGGACATTGCACCCACGTTCTCGGCGATCGACATTTCATTATCATTGAGAACCACAATCAGATCTTCTCCCAAATCGCCCGCATGATTGAGGGCTTCCCAAGCCATACCCCCTGTCAAAGCCCCATCACCGATGACTGCCACCACATGATGGCGTTCACCGGCCAAATCCCGTGCGATAGCCATGCCCAGCGCCGCTGAAATAGAGGTGCTACTATGTCCGGCCACAAAATGATCATAACTACTTTCTGCCGGTTTTGGGAAACCGGACAACCCGCCAAATTGGCGCAGGGTACTGAATTTGTGATATCGCCCGGTAATCAGTTTATGGGCATAGGTTTGGTGACCCACATCCCATATAAGTTTATCCTGGGAGAAGTCAAAGGTACGATGCAGGGCTAGAGTTAGTTCCACCACTCCCAGGTTAGAAGCCAAGTGCCCCCCATTCTTGGCCACCACCCGCACAATTTCTTCCCGCAACTCACGGGCCAAAACCCGTAACTGGGTGGGAGCTAACCGCCTGACATCGTGGGGGGATTTTATTGTCGGTAAAATAGCTGTCACTAATGATCACAACCTTTCTAGCTGCGGCTCAATACAGCCGCCAAACAGCAATAGCCGCACCTAAAATGGCTCCCACAATTACCTCAAAAGGAGTATGCCCCAATAATTCTTTTAAGCGCTCTTCTCGCAGAGGTTTATTGGCAGCTAACTCGTTTACTATTTTGTTTAGTACCCGAGCCTGTTTGCCGGCAGCCCGGCGCACTCCCGCCGCATCGTACATAACAATGAGGGCAAAGACTAGCGTTATGGCGGTAATTGTACTAGTCCACCCCTCCCGTAAACCAACCCCTGTAAACAAGGCCACCACTAGAGCTGAATGGGAGCTGGGCATACCACCCGAACCAACAAATCTCCCCGCATTAAAGCGTCCTTCCTGGTGCCAAAAGAGTAGAGTTTTCAGCACTTGTGCCACTAACCAGGCCAGCAAAGCTGTTTGTAACACTTCGTTATGGACTATCCCCAGGAAATTTTTGTCCGTCATAAATAACCCCCTGCTAATATTCACGCTCAGCCAAGAAGGCGGCTAGGCTCCTCAAGGGAGCAGCATCGGAACCAAAGGCGGTCAAACTGGCGGTAGCCTGCTGCAACAACTCCTCCACCCGCTGCTTTGACTTAGCCGTACCGTGTACGGCTGGATAAGTCAACTTGCCTAGGGCCTCATCTTGGCCAATTTGCTTTCCGAGCTTAGTGGCATCGCCATAGATATCTAGTAAATCGTCGGTAATCTGAAAGGCTAAACCTAAGGCGTGGGCGTAGTCGGTCAAGGCTGTCAGCTGGTCCGGTTGAGCACCGGCTAGAATTGCACCAGTACGCACGCTGGCGACTATTAGGGCTCCGGTCTTGTGCTGATGGATATACTGCAACAACTGGGCCTGATCGCCCTCCTGTACTCCTTCCTTTTCCCATAGGATATCGGCGGCTTGACCACCAACCATCCCCTGCCCTCCGGCAGCCCCTGCCACCTCGGCAACTACTTGTAGCACCTGTTCTGCAGGAAAATAGGTCAATCGCTGGGCTAGCACTTCAAAACACAGGGTGAGAAGGGCATCCCCGGCCAAAATAGCCATACCTTCACCAAAAACCCGATGATTGGTTGCTTTCCCCCGCCGCCAATCGTCATCATCCATGGCCGGCAAGTCGTCATGAATCAGCGAATAGGTGTGCAAACATTCAATGGCACAGGCCGCCGGTAGCACCTGCTGAATAAGCCGCCCCCTACCAGCAATAGCCTCCGTCGCTGCCAGAACTAGAATAGGCCGTAAGCGTTTCCCACCGGCCATCAGGCTGTAGGCCATGGCGGCGCGTAGTTTCGCCGGCTGGGGAGCGAATTCATCTATTATACGTTCCAATTCAGCATTGATCAGTTTCATCTGGTGGGCCATATAGGCCTTGAGATCAAACACCAATACTAGAGCCTCCCGCCGGGGCCATGGCTTGCCGAGCAAGCTTCCCCTCCTTATCGGTCATTAACAACTCTACCTTTTGTTCCGCTTCCGCTAGTTTCTCTTGGCACTGCCGCAGCAGATTAATCCCTTCAGTGAATAGGCTTAAAGATTCTTCTAACGACAAGTTTCCGTCCTCCAGCTTTTCTACGATGGTCTGCACCTGTTGCAGACACTCTTCAAAACTCATCTGCTTCGGCTGTGTCATTGGTTCTACCTCCTACTGAAATCACTTGACTATAAATACGCCCTTGGTTAACTACCGTTTCCAACATATCTCCAACAGCCACTTGCTGAGGCTGACGAATGACCTCACCAGCCTGATTAAGGGTAATCGTGTATCCTCGGGCCAAAACTGCTAAAGGGCTAAGGGCATGGAGACTGGCAGCACTAGTCTGAATTTGCGTAGCCCACCACTCCAATTTGTCGGTCATAGCCCGCTGCAATCGTTCCTGAAAAATATCGAGGGTTTGAGCCATATTTTCTAATTTGCGCTCCGGGTGGTGTCGTAGCAGACGGGCGCTAAGACTATTGGCCCATTGGGTCCGGCGTAATAAGCTATTCTGCATAGTGGTCAGCAAACGATTTTGCCAGGCACTAAGAGCCTGTTCCAACTCGGCCAAAACCGGAACCACCACCTCAGCCGCAGCGCTGGGAGTAGCCGCCCGGTAATCGGCCACAAAATCGGCGATAGTGAAATCGGTTTCGTGCCCAACGGCCGAGATTACCGGTTTAGGACAGTTATAGATAGCCCGGGCCACCCGCTCATCATTAAAGGCCCATAATTCCTCGATAGAACCACCACCGCGGCCTACAATGATCACATCCACTTCCGGAACCTGCCCCAGCAGTTCTATAGATCTAACAATGCTGGCAGGAGCCTCCACGCCCTGAACCACGGTGGGTGCCACCAAGATATTAACCCGAGGACAACGCCGACCGATGATACTCTACAGGTCCTGCAGGGCCGCGCCCGTAGGCGAAGTGGCAATACCGATGGTCTGAGGAAGAAAAGGTAGAGCACGTTTACGCTCCGAATCGAAGAGGCCCTCCCGTTCTAACTTTTCTTTGAGTTCTAAAAAGGCTATGTATAGTCGGCCCTGGCCAGCAGGGCGCAAGCTGTTGACGTATAGCTGATATTGACCATCCCGTTCGTAAACACTGATGTTTCCCTGGGCTATTACCCTCATACCTGCCTGAGGCGCAAACTGTAAACTGGCAGCCTTGCTGCGAAACATAACACACCGCAAGCGGCTGTGAGCATCTTTGAGTGTAAAATACATATGCCCCGAACTATGATGGGTGAAATTCGATATTTCCCCTTCCACCAACACCTGCGCTAAAATCTCATCACTGTCTAGGAGGGCTCGCAAGTAATTGGTAACTTGAGAAACAGAAAACAACCTCTGCATTATCCACCCTCCTTGTTAAAAAGGTATTGAGAACGGGCCAAGTGGGCAATACCCACCGCATTGTCGGTGCAGAGGCGGCGTGGGGCGAAATGTAGTTGCAAGCGTCCAGCCAAACGATGCTCTAAACGCTGGCGGATAAGCCGGTTACTCATCACACCGCCCACCAACAATACTTGCGCTAAGCCCTGTTCATCGGCTGCCCGTCTTAAGCTTTTCTCCAATGAGTTGGCCACTACCCGCAGAGTAGCGCAGGCAATCTCAGCAGGAGATTCCCCCTGTTCAATCAGGCGCAGAGCAGCAGAACAGGGGCCGGAAAAGCTCAACCCCTTGGCTGAAGCTACAGAGGGCAGGCGAATTTGCCCAGTAGCTTGCATAGCCAACTTCTCCAAGTGGGGACCAGCGGGAAAGGGTAGTCCGAGAGCCACACCAACCCGGTCGATCATCTGACCAGCGCTTAGATCGGTAGTTCCCGAGAGCAAATCGATGGCAAAGCCCGCCCGGTGGAGCCGGGGGGTAACGCGTAACACTTCTGTTGTACCCCCCGATATATGTACTGCTAAGAAGGGTTCCTTAGCCTGCAACGCGGGCAATCCGGCGGCAATATGCCCTTCTTGATGGGAAAATTTATAGAGGGGTATGTCTTTGCTGTTGGCTATGCCGGCAGCCACCGCCAGGCCCACTAAGAAGACGGGCATATAAGAATCGGCCACCGGCCGAGGCTTGGCGCTTACAGCCACCGCTGCGATCTCGGTGGGCAAAGAAAACCCCTCCCAAACCTCACTTAAATGACGCACATGGTGAAAAACCCCGTCGCTTTGCCGCAATCCGTGTTCACCCGTGGCCACCGGCAGTAACTTCCGTTCATCATGAACCACATTGCCATCCGCATCCACCACCGCTAGCGACGTGGTGTAACAGCTCGTATCAAAACCGAGAAAAAATTTAGCCATACTATTGCTCCTTTACCTGCTCCCGGGCCACACTACCTAACAACCCATTTATGAAGCGTCCCGATTCCTCGGTGCTATAGCGATGGGCTAATTCCACCGCCTCGTTGATAATCACGCCCGTGGGAGTTTCAGTAGAAGCCAACATTTCCCCGATGGCCAGCCGCAGAATGCTGCGGTCCACCCGGGGTAAGCGAGCGAGCTCCCAGTCCACACTTTTATCACTGATAATCGCATCGCTCTCCGCCTGCTTATCCAGCGCTAGCTGGACCAATTGCTGGGCGAAGGGCACCAGAGATTCGGAGAGAGGAGTAGTTTCTAGAGCGAAGGCAAAGGCTTCCTCCTGTGAGATGTGGCCGATATCTAGCTGGAACAAAGTGCGTAAGGCAACTTCCCGCGCTAAACGACGGCTCATGGGCATCATTCCCTTTCCAAGCAAACTTAGTTTCTCGTATTTCCTATACTAGCATATCCGCAGCCAATAAGTGCAAATCTAAGTGGTTTCTGTAATCAGAAAAAAAACCGCGTAACGCGGTTTTATTTACAAGTTGGCAGGTTATTTCGCCTTACCCGTGTCCCCACCCTTAGCTTCGGGGAAAAGCACTCCCTGCACATGCACATTGGCTTCAACAACTTCCAGTCCAGTCATATTAGCAATAGCGTTCTTCACGTTTTCTTGTACTTTTCGAGCCACTACCGGAATGCGGGCCCCATGCTCAACTATGATGAACAGATCGACGACCACCTCTTTATCGCCCACCTGTACCTTTACACCTTTAGCTAGATTCTTCTTGCCTAGCATTTCGGAGACACTACCGGCAAAACCGCCACCGCTCATTCCGGCAACGCCTTCTACCTCACTGGCGGCCAAACCGGCGATCACCGCCACCACCTCATCGGAAATACGAACCACACCCGCTTCATGCAAGAGCTCATGGGCATTATTCCTATCCACTCTATTAGCCTCCTTTCCTTTATCCACAACTAATACAAAAAAGAGGGAATTAGTCAAGACCCACTTCCATTATACTTGAGGAACATCTGCACCACAATCTTTCCCCAAGTTTTGGGCAAGGAAAGGGTGTCCGTTCATTTTCTTTCTATCACCCGCACATTGTTAACGTCTATTTGTAGGGTGCTGGCTACTAATTCGATGATCTGGATGGCTTGGGCTTGATTCAGCCCCTCGGTTTTAACTAATATATGGGCCACATCACCGTTCAGCAACAACAAGGCATCGGAGTAA
This sequence comes from Bacillota bacterium, assembly GCA_012727835.1. Next base: position 6,960 of record JAAYGE010000012.1, on the reverse strand, counting down.
CCTTTGCCGATCACCAGCTTTTCAACCGTCAGTTCTTTCTCCATAGTTGTTGTCAATTCCAACCAGGTCTGTTGGGCCTGTTGGCGCACCTCATCGCTAGTGTTACTGTTATTTATCACTTCCCGCAACAACTCTAACTGTATACTACGCTGTTTTTCCCGTTCTATACGAAGCGCGTTGAAAAAGTCTTTCTCCGGTTGCGTAAAACTATCGGGTAGCCCATCGGGCATTAATCCCGGTGTGGGCGTCCCATCGGTAGGTATATGAGGTTCTCCCTCTTCCACTAGGAGAGGTAGATTCTTATAATAACTGTTCATTAGATAGTATCCAGAAACAGCCAATAAGAGCAACAAAGCCAAGCTGAACATCAAAGGTTTTCCTTGGACGACCATCTTTCTCCCTCATTTCCCCGGTAATACTTCCACCGCGTAGGCGGGTACGTTGCAGATTGTTTGCACTGCTCGCATCAACTCCAAACGAACCGCCGCCTTATCGGCCCCCTGGGCCACTATCACCACGCCTTTAATTGGCGGCAACTTTTCTTGCAACGACAGCAACTGATTATTATTGGTCACCAAATTACTAGATTGGCTCTCCTCGGTAGTAAGGCGAGTCCCGCCCTGACTATCCTTTTCTTCTGTCGTTCTTTGTGAAGTCTGCATACTAACGGCGGGCACAATTTCTAAACCGCTCTCTAACGCAATCATGACCTGCACGTTGCCCACGCCCTGTATTTGGGATAGCAGTTCGGCCAACTGTTGTTCCAATCCCTGACGATAGTCGGCTATCTGTTGGAGCGAATTTTCTTGACTGTTGGGCTGATTGGTATCTACTAAGGTGGAAGGCAATATTGGTGCCGATGCTTCTTGGCCCGGCCAGAGGAGTTGTAGGGCCAGAAGGGCCACCACCCCTATCAACCCTAATATTAGTAGACGGGTACTTCCAAGCTTCTGCCAGATCGCGCCCATTTGCTCTCCGATGGCTGGCTGGGATTGATTCGTCATGATATCCCCCCTATCTAATGGTTACCAATACTTGATCTTCACTGAGAAGAAAATATCTGGCGATGGCCCGGCGAACCTCCTGCCCTTTCTCCACCGCCCACTCACTAGGCGGGGCGTCTTCCTTTTGTTCAGCCACACCGGTGCCGATTTGTACCGGCTCTATTAGCTTAATACCTTCAACAGCCGCAGAGCCCGGTCTACAGACTACATGCATGCTAAGAATGCGTCCAAAATCTTCAGCTCGCTGCTCTTCCACTAGTTCAATTTGACAATCTATCAGCTCCACCTCACCCACCTGTGCCAATAGGTCTTCAACTTGTGCCCTTAACATCTGTCTATAGGCTTGCAATAGGGCCAGATCGTTTTGGCGCTGCAACGCCTGGCTGCTAGCCTGCAGCTCAGACCAGGCGGTTTGAGCTTGTGCCTGTCCCAGCAATTCTTCTATATTCCAAGATGCACGGGTAAGCGCCAATAGAGGGCTGAGCAAGGTCAAAACCATGACTAGGGCCAAGGCCAAATGGGCGTACCGGCGCATACTGCCTCGGGGCAATATCAACTGTAAAAAGCTGGCCAAGACAATTATGACTAATACGTTGCGTACAAATTCTCGCAGCGTTACCAGCATAAAACTGCCCCCCTAGCGCAACATGAGGGCACTATTGCCCGTGCCAACAACTACGGTGATCAGGATGAATAGCATCACGCCCACTACTGCTAAAGCACCAAAAAAATAAGTAAAGATACCGGATATTTCATTGAGAGCATTGGATAACAAGCCGCCCCCCAAAGGTTGAATAATAGCACCCACCAGGCGAAAGACGGCCAGCAGCGCAATGATACGCATCGCCGGCAAGGCACAATAGAGGAAGATGCCAATTACACCTAAAAAACTTAAAGTGTTACCGATTAGAGCCGTACACCCGGCGATCGTTTCAAAACCATCGGACAACATACCGCCTACCACCGGCAAGAAGGTTTTAACGGCAAACTTGCCGGCTCGCACGGCCACCCCGTCGGCCACCGCCCCCACTGTGGCTTGGGCAATATTAAAACCAACAAATATCATAAATAGAACTCCCATTAAGCCGGCCCCCACGTCCCGCAACAGAAAAGCTAAACGGGAAACCTTTATGTTTTGCGAAAGATTGTTAGCCAGAATCAATACTCCCGCAAAGAAGATAAGCGGTACGGCCACATTCACAATCAAAGTACTAATTGCATTCAGAACTAATATCAACAAGGGGTTAAAAAGTGCCGCCGAACTAACATTGCCGGCGGTCATCACCACCGTCAGCAACAGGGGAAATAGGGCGTGCACAAAACTAAGCATGGAATCGAGGGCGTCGCGGGTTAAGGAAAGTGCCCGTCCGTAGCTTTGCAAAGCAAAGCCCATTACCACCAAAAAACAGATAAGGTAGGCGATGTCGGCCACCTTACCATCCATGGCCTCATGCAGGTGCTGCAGTAACACACAGAGCATGGATATGACCAGGAGACGAATCAGGAGACTGGACTGGGCCGCCAATTCCCTAAATAGAAGGGTAAGGAGTCCTTTGGTCACCTGGGCTAAAGAAAAGTTCTCTTGGTCTCTAATAGCACTCAGGACACTCTTCAGAGACAGATCGGGCAACAACCCCTCATATTCTTCCTCCAGTTTTCGTAAGTAGGCGTCAAAGTGGGTTGTGTCTAGAGCCTGTAGTTGCTGGTCCAGGATATCATCGATCGTGCTAGGCTCCTGGGTGGCTGCCGCCACCGATGGCGGCAGCAATAGGGTTACAAACATTATCAAAAGCAACAATTTGCGTCCGATCCCAACCACCTCCCAGCATAGTAGTGGTTACGGCAACAATTGCATGACCGAATCTAAGATCACTAGTACGATTGGTATAGATAAAGCCATAATAATGATTTTGCCTGCCAGCTCCACCTTGGTAGCGATAGCCCCCTCCTGGGCATCGCGGCAAACTTGAGCCCCGAACTCAGCGATATAGGCTACCCCCACAATCTTCAACAAGGTCGACAAATGTAAGCTACCCACATCTGTCTTAGCCGCAATACTACCTAAGGTGTTAACTATCATCCCGATCTTGGGAATGGCGGTGGCAAAAATTAATACCCCTAATAAAATCGAAAGCAATAATGCCAGCTCCGGCCGGGCCTGCCGTAAAATGATCATCAAAACTACCCCAACGATGGCCAGAAATACTATGCCAATGATATCCATAGTATCCCTATCCTTTAAAATTGAAACATAGCCCGTATGGTAGAGAACAACTCATTCATCCAGCGGATAACGGTAAACATGACTACTATGACTCCCAGCAAAACTAATAGTTGGGCGTACTCTTCCCGGCCAGAGTTTTCCAAGATACTGTGCAATATGGCTATTACAAATCCAAAAACGGCCACCTGTAAAATAACTAGATAATTGATACTGCCCACGTTCTCCTACCCCCTTAGCTTGACCTATACTAGCACTATGACCACTAACAGACCGGATAGTACGCCTAAATAGCGCCACATACGTTCGTTTTGCTGCCTTTCTTGCTCCGCCGCTATTTCTTCCCTCTCCAGATGTTGTATAGCTAACAATAGGTGACGCTCCTGATCCCGACGGTCGGAAAGACCTAATACGGCTCCCAGCTGCCTCACCCCCGCCAAATCCCGTGGGTGGAGGGCGGACCGCTGCAATAGGGTTTCTAACCCCTGCTCCCAGGCCACTGTGGCCGTATTCCCCGGCATTGCCAATTGCTGGGCCGCCACTTGCAACATATCTTTGGTCGGCGACGGATGGGTAGCAGCCAGATTAGCAAAGGCTGCCGGCAGAGGAGTAGCCCCATAGGTTATTTCAGTAGCCAACCCTTGTAATGCAGCTTGCAACTGGCGTAAATGCCGAGGCCGATCCCGGTAGCGGCGTGCCATGTCGAATCCGAAGGATGTGGTCGTCAAAATGATGAGGCCGCTAGCTATCACTTTTATCAGCAGCAACCACATACGGATTCCACCTCCCCATTGGTTGTTGCTGGGCGTCAAGCACCGCTTCAATTGTTCCTGGGCCCTGGCGGGCACTAAGCAAAACGAAGCGAGAGAAAGAGCGCCTTACCAGCAAATCTTTTAGCACCGGTCTCCTCAACAGTTCCTCCCAACTGCTGCCGTGAGCGGTGGCTAAAATAGTTACCCCACAATGCAAGGCCTCCTCAATGGCCTCCGCATCTTCCCGACGCCCAATTTCATCGGTTACTAACACTTCTGGGCTTAGGGACCGGAGGGCCATCATCATCCCCTCGGCTTTAGGGCAAGCGTCCAGTACATCGGTTCGCGGTCCCACATCCAATTGGGGAACTCCTTGGTAACAGGCCGCCAACTCGGAACGCTCGTCCACCACAACAATCTTGTAAGCCCGGGGGCATCCATAGCCCCAACTCAAATTGCGCACCAGATCCCGTAGCATAGTCGTCTTGCCCCCTTGCGGTGGTGCAATCAATAGAGTGCTGCAAAGCCGTCCCTGATCGGTGAACAAAGACGGCAAAAGGGGGCGGGAGCAATCAACAACCTGGCGAGCCACCCGAATGTTAAAACTGCTAATATATTTCAGCGTGCGGACCCGGCCATTTTCTATCACCGCCCGGCCGGTCAAACCAATGCGGTGTCCTCCAGCCATAGTCACAAAGCCGGAACGTAACTCCTCCTCTAGTGCATAGATAGAGTTTTGACTTATGGTAGCTAAGAGGTGCCGGATATCTTCGGAACCCGCCACTATTACATCGATCCATTCCCGTTTTAATCCGGTGGTGGTGAACGCCAATTCACCAAAAGCCCCATAAGCCAAAACTGGTTGCCCTTGCCGCACCCGCAATTCCTGTACCTGTTCTAGGATTGGGCGTGGAGTTAGTAACAAGCTGGCTCGCCACTGGGCGGGCAAGATGGTCAATAGACTTTCCCAAGCTTTCATCCTTACACCCCCACCTGCTACAATGCTATGGCCTGTCCGAGGCATTTATGACCGGGTAGAAAAATATAGGGGTGTCGCAGAATCAATTTTGCGACATCCCCCTTGTTTTTGCAGGTATGGTCATACTGAGAGCGCTTGTTCACGGTGTCCGAGGCGGCACTCAAGTCTTAAACGGCATAACTGTTGGTGACGGCCCAAGGCGCTGGGATGGCTCTGTACCCAGGGCGCGAATTTTAAGATCCTAAAGCTACAGGCACTAATTTTTGCTTTAACTCTAACAAGGCCTTCTGCTGCGCCATTGTTGCTTCATAACCGGCTTTGATGTACACTTCTACACGACTGAGATCAACCAAGCTTTCACCCGCCAGTAGCGGCTCAATACAAACATCCGCCGTCTGAAATTCGGTTAAGCAGCGATAACGTTGTGAAATTTCTAGGCTACGGGTCAGCACCCCCATGATACCCTCCACCCGCTCCACCGGGGCAATGTCACTGTAAAGATCAACCCCGATGACTAAATCGGCCCCCATTTGACGCACCGTTTGCACCGGCACATTTTCTACCGTACCTCCGTCAATCAGCAAACGATCCTCCCATTCCACCGGCGGAAAAATCCCGGGAATTGAACAACTGGCTCGCACGGCCAAACTCACCGGACCGGAAGTAAGAGCTACCTTCTCAGCCCGCAACAGGTCGGTACACACCGCTGCAAAGGGCATTTCTAAATCGGCGAAAGTTTTGCCCCGCAACAAGGCCTCCAGGCTTTGCTCCATACGATCGGCCCCTAGCAAACTGCGGCGGGGCACCACCAGATGCCCTAAATCCCGCCACGTGGTTGTGTGGGCAATCTCTTCAATAGCCGACGGAGGATAGCCGGTGGCAAAAAGCGCACCGATAATACTGCCTGAACTTGTGCCGGCTAGAATGTTGATTTCTACCCCTAACTCGGTTAGGGCCTGTAAGACGCCAATATGGGCCAGGCCGCGGGCAATTCCTCCTCCTAAAGCCAGTCCGATCTTCAAGCTGGGAATTCACCTCCCTAGGAATTTATCTAAAAAGAAAGGGGACTACTTGCTAAGCAGTCCCCTTTAACCTATTCTAAGTAGGATTAGCTAATAACACAGTTTCGCCGCAAGCCGGACAACGGGCTGCCGCTTGTGTCACCGCCTCATAAGGGACGGCTACGGAGGAATGGCAGTGGGGACAAGCGAAAGGCATTTCTTCCCCCACGTTGATGCGATCAGCTGCCAATTGTTCTACCACACTCAACAGTTCTCCAATAATATCTAAACTTGACATCCACAGAACACTGTCCTGATCCCGTGGCCTCTGCGGCGCATTTGCCTGTTGACGCAAAGCCTGCGCCCGCTGTTCTAAAGCCCGTAATCGGCTCACCACACGATTCTTGTTGTTCATGAATAACGCACTCCCTTGCTATAGCCTACTGAAGTTAATGTCCCACCCTTTTAGAGAAATCATACAAGAACGACTCCATAAGTAGCGGCGCACGTCTTATTAGTTATTTACATAGCATGTAGATAACTCTAATAAGTGATTTTGTGAGGGTGATACATATGCATACTATAGAAGCCTGTCAGCGCATCGATGCTGCCCTTGGACACGCCCGAATCATACGGCCCCAGGCACGACCCAATCCGGCTGCCCTTTTTGCATCATTTCGCATCAGCCCTATCCCGTATTTCATCACCCAAAGGCAAGCCCAAGAACTTCAGCAAATGGGTCAGCACCTGCATAAATTTTACATAGCCATGGATAAGCTCTATCAGTTGAGCAAAAGGGGAGAAGCTCCACCCTTTGTAGCTCGGCACTTAGACGCGGGTAAACCCGACTGGTTATTGACCCTTGCCCAGGCCGATGCCTATAAAGACCAAATACCCGTAATCATTCGCCCCGATTTACTGCTGACAGCCGCTGGTTGGAGAGCCACCGAACTGGATTCGGTACCTGGTAGCATGGGGCTACTCGGTTTTTTCGAGCAGGTGT
>JAAYGE010000124.1 GCA_012727835.1 Bacillota bacterium | reverse complement strand
CAATAGTTAAACCCACAATACGGTTCACTTTTCCCTGTAACCGATAGGGGTAAAAACTCTCCAGTCGCTTCTGCCAAGCCTGACTCCAGCTCATGCTAGCTCTCCTAGGCCAAACTCATCGGCCACCCGCTCCAATATGGTATCGACACGGGCATCAATAATCCCCTGATTAGTTTCCAAAACCAGGTCGCCTTTGCTGAGGGTAGCATCCACCTGCAGGTCAAACTCCTTAACGCCCGGCAACAAGTTTTGCCACTGGGTACGCCGTTCCCACAGGGCAGGAAAATCGGCTTCGGACACCAGCAGCAAAGCTTCGCGGCAACCTTTAGCCAGACTGAGCACTTGCCACAGGGCGGCTTGCAATACCTGGTCGTCATGGGTGAGTTTGTAGTTAATCACCCGCTGGGCTATTGCTAGAGCTAGGGTCAGCGCCTCCTGTTCCGCTTCCTGCAACAATTTAGCGTCCTTGGCCACCAGCTCCTGGCGCAGTTGTTTCAACTCAGCCAGTTTGGCCTGCCAGGTGGCTTTGCCCTGTTCCTGGCCGGCGGCCAGCCCCGCCTCAAAACCCGCCTGATAACCAATTTCTTGCTGGCGAGCTAATTCGGCATCCGCCTGAGCTAGAATTGCATCGGCCTGGGCCTGCGCCTCGGCCAATATCTGGGCAGCTTGAGCTTGGGCCGCCTGCAAATACTCTTCTATCTCTTGTTGCCGTTGCGTCCAATCGGGTACCTTGGTCTTGTGTTCCTGCAGGCGCTCCCGGGGTTGGGGGCGCCAAAAGCCGGATATGGTGAGTTGATGGGCCTTTAGCACCTTAGACAATTACCTGATCACCTCCGCGGCTGTACACAATTTCATTAGCCTCTTCTAAGCGGCGAATAATAGCCACGATTTTTTGTTGGGCTTCCTCCACATCCCTTAGACGCACCGGCCCCATGTATTCCATATCTTCCTGTAACATCTCAGCGAATCGTTTAGACACGCTATTGAAAATTAGTTGTTTGACATCCTCGTTGGCCACCTTGAGGGCCATGGCCAAATCCTTATTATCAACCTCTCGCAAGACCCGCTGGATAGCGCGGGTATCCAGAAGAACAATATCGTCGAAGGTGAACATACGTTTCTTAATCTCTTCAGCCAACTCGGGAGTTTGTAGCTCCATTGATTCTAAAATAGTGCGTTCGGTACCCCGATCCACACGGGTGAGAATTTGCACCACCGTTTCCAAACCATCAATGGAAGTGTAATCTTGTCCCACCAGAGTAGAGAGTTTCTTTTCCAGCACCCGTTCAATTTCGCGGATGGTTTCGGGCGAGGTACGTTCCATAGACGCGATGCGCTTGGCGATATCGCTTTGCAACTCGGGCGGCAACGAAGAAATGATGGCCGCCCCCTGCTCCGGCGGTAAAAAGGATAAAATTAGGGCTATCGTCTGGGGGTGCTCCCCTTGTAAATAGTTAAGCAATTGGGTCGGATCGGCCTTGCGCACAAACTCAAAGGGCCGAACCTGTAAAGATGCGGTCAGACGATTTATCACATCGATAGCCTTATCGTCTCCCAAAGCCCTGGTAAGCACATCGCGGGCATACTCGATACCCCCCTGGGAAATGTAGTCCCGGGCCAAAGCCATTTGATAAAACTCTTCTAGCACCATTTGCCGCTCTTCCGGTGTTATGCGGCGCGTATTAGCAATCTCCAAGGTGAGGGTCTCAATTTCTTCTTCATTCAAGTGCTTAAACACTTGAGCCGATACTTCGGTGCCCATGGCGATTAGCAAAGCCGCCGCCTTTTGGCGGCCGGTTAAACCAAAACGGGACATATTATCAACTCTCCTCGTTTAGCCAAGCTCGGATTATGAAAGCAAAATCCTCCGGTTGTTGGCGAGCCAGTCGCTCCAGGTGTTTACGCAAAGCTTCCGATTTATCCTCTTGCTGCTCAGGTAATCTAGCTTCCTCTTCTGCCTCCTGTTCAACCGTAGCTGCAACCTGTGCTGCTTGTAATTCTTGCAGTAGCGCCTGCTGTCTGCGACGGGAAATAAATCGGACTATTAGTAGAGCCAGAATAGCTAACAAGACCCCGATACCCACTTGTACAGCTAGCGAACTGTACCAGGGCGGCGCCACAGGGGTCGGTGGTGCTTCCTGGTCGGCAAATTTCATAGTCTGTACCGACACCACATCGGATCGCTCCGCATCATACCCCACGGCTGCCTCTACCGCAGCTTGTACTCGAGCCGTATCCACAACCACATCGGTTTCGTTGATTATCACTGAAACCGACAAGCGTTTAATGGCCCCAGGAGAGTATGTAATCGTCTCACGAATCTCATCCAATTCATAGGCAATGGTTCTTTGCCGTTTCTCCGATTCACTGCGACTGGTGCCTGACGCCGGTGATTGGGTTACTTCCCCCGGGTTGGTATCGGTGCCTGGCGGGGCACCAGCCGTACCTTCGCCACTATAATAATCGCTTAACTCTTCAATCTGCCTAATTAACCCCTCTTCTCCTTCTCCTGGGCTTTCAAAACGGACTGTTTCTGTACTTCGCTGGTTGAAATCCAACTCGGCTGTCACCCGTACAGCCACATTCTCTTCTCCAAAAATTTGGCCCAATAAGGTGGTAATACTTCTTTCTAAGTCCAGCTGCAGCGCCTGCTGCCTACTGTGTTGTTCCGAAAAACTAGGTCCGGCCTGCTCGGTGCCTGAGTTTAACACCCTTCCTTCCGCATCAATAACCGTCACATTCTCGGGCGCCAAGTTGGGTACCGCCCGCGACACCAGATGTACCACGCCGGCCACCTGCCCCGAGTCGAGAGCAGTAGTCGATTTAATCCACACCGATGCGGTGGCCTCTGTTTGTCGTTTAGGGTCTAGAAACACATTTTCTTTAGGTAGAGCTAACTTCACTTCTGCATCCTGGATGTTGGCGATCTTTGTTAGAGTAAGAGCCAACTGCTCTTCCAGAAGCAATTGCTGCTGGAGAGCCCTTTCACTTTCGGTCATACTGAAGCTGCTCTTATTAAATAGCTCATAGCCCACACGTCCACTACGGGGCAACCCGGCGGCAGCAGCCTCCAAGCGGGCCAGATCGGCCTGTTTCCGTGGCACCGCAATAGCCGTTCCAGCATTCTCTAGCTTGGTAGATATGCGTTTAGCTTCCAGCTCCGCCGTAATGGCTGCCGCGTCTTCTAAAGTTAAACCGTGAAAGACGGTCACATAGTTGGGCCGAAAGGCAATGTACAGCAAACCAACCAGTACGAGGAAGGAAACAGCGGCTAT
>JAAYGE010000123.1 GCA_012727835.1 Bacillota bacterium | reverse complement strand
TCCGAGTACCGACCACAAGCCAAACAGAATAGCGCAGGCGATACCGCTCCAGATCCGCTCTTTCACCAAGAGGGAAATAAAGCGGCTTACCGCCATTACAAAGGCCAGGCCCAAACTGGCCACCAGAGTGGCCGGTATCTGACGTAGATGACGCAAGGAGTAGCCAAAGGCTCGGCTAAAGGGCCCTATTAACACGGTAACAACCATGGGTAACACTATTAGAGTCACAACAGCCAACGTGGTTTTTATCCAGAATACCCGTTTACGGCAAACGCCGTTGGTCAGCAACAGAGTAATAGTACCGCTCTCAATTTCTGGGGCCAAGAGGCCTATGCCTAACACAATGGCCAGCAAGGTACCAATCTGTGGTATATTCTTATCATTAAAATTCGACCACATGGCGGCGGTATAATCACCAAGACTCTCCAACATTTCTGGTGTAACAAAGGGCGGCAGTTGAGAAGTATCCTCCGGCAAGACTAACTGTATTTTCTCGTACATTAGGATCATCAACAGGGCCGCACCTAGGAGAGCCAAAAAGCCGACCAACAGTTTCCACCGTAATTCCCTTAATTCTTTAGCGATCAGTGTTCGGTTCATGCCCCTCGCCTCCCCCATAAATCATAAATATGTCTTCCAAGGCCAAATCATAAACCTGGAGCGCTACCGGTTCCATAGTCCGGAGTTCGGCTAAGACCTTTTCCACTCCCCGTTCCACCGTTAGAATCCACTGGCCATTATCGCCTTCTATGCTGCGTACCGGTTGTTGCAGCTGGAGTGAGTCTCTATTGGGTAGAACCACCCGAATACGTTTCACACTACACTTAAGCTCCTCCAAAGCACCCGACACTACGAGACGACCGTTATATAAGATACCGATAGTATCGGCTACCCGTTCCACCTCGGTCATATTATGGGAGGAAAAGAATACGGTTTGTCCCGTATCAGCTACTCCCTCCATCAAAACTTGCAAAAACTCTTGTCTCTTAATTGGGTCCAGCCCGGAAGTCGGTTCATCAAGAATAAGCAACTCCGGCCGCGGTGCCATAGCTAAGAGCAAGGCCAATTGACGTTGCATACCTTTAGACAACTTACCTACCCGTTGCTTCAGGGGCAGCTCAAACAAGCTCAGCAGATGACTAGCAAAGCTGTCATCCCAAGTGGGCCGCAACCCCCGCACCAACTCGATGGTGGCCTGCACCGTCCAATGGGGATAAAGGTTACCAAGCTCCGGCACATAGCCCACCCGCTGCCCAATCAGATGACTTTCTCTACTGCTATCAAAACCCAACACTTGGGCAGTGCCCCTAGAAGGCGTTCGCAGCCCCAAAAGCATTTTCACCGTGGTACTTTTTCCCGAGCCGTTGGGACCTAAGAACCCGAAGACACTGCCCCGCTGAACGCTCAAATCCAGGTCAGCAACGGCTATTTTTGCTCCATAAATCTTAGTTAAGCCTCTAGTTTTGATTACTTCCATTTTCCCCACTCCCCTCTTCTTCCTCTTCGAAAACTAGTGACAGCCTTTCCGCAAATAGGTCATTTACCTCCCGCCGCCCCATACCCAAGCGCCGTGCCTCCCGTAACAGGCCATCTAGCCGCTCACTAACTCTCAGGCGACGAGCTAGGGGGGTTAGAGCTTCGACCTCCGCCACAAAAGTGCCGCGACCGCGTAAAGTTTCAATCAAGCCCTCCCGCTCCAGCTCCTGGTAGGCCCTAGCAATTGTGTTAGGATTGACAGCTAGTCGACCCGCCAGCTCCCGCACCGAAGGAAGCTGATCACCGGGCACAAAAACCCCGCCTGCTATCGCCTGTTTGATCTGATTTTGTAGCTGCACGTATATGGGAATCGGACTGCGGTGATCCAAATAGAACAGTTTTATCACCCCGCCTACTAATTACGGTGTATTGGAGTAATGGTGTACTAATTCATTAATACACCCTTTACCTATCCTTGTCAAGCTTCTTATTCCCCCTAGCACCGTTATCCACGGGCATGCACCTCCCTCTTGCTTTACCGCATAAACTACCGCAGGAGGTGATAATCATGGCTAGAGCACCACGTCAGCCCCAATCTTGTCCCCCCGGATGGTTAGGCCGCTATCGAGTTGCCACCGGTGACAACCTGATTTCCATTGCCCGCTTTTTCCGTCGCTCCCCGAGTCAACTACGGAAAGCCAACCCGCATATTGGGAATCCGAACCAACTAGTCCCCGGTGATGTTCTGTGCGTTCCCGGAAATGTTCCCTACCCTTGCGTCATTTTGCTTTAGCCAATTGAACCGGTGCCCCCCGCTACTGAAGGTGTTGCTTTCGTACATAT
>JAAYGE010000122.1 GCA_012727835.1 Bacillota bacterium | reverse complement strand
CTGCAATTACCTGTTGTTAATTAGCCGGAAGTTGCTCCCGCAACCGTAGATAACCGCCCTCTTGCACCAACTCCCCCAGCTGCCCTCCCGGGCATATTGGACAACTGGTAGCACCGGGTTCCAGGATTCGCCCACAATTTAGGCATACAGGCTTACGGATAGGTACCACATAAACGATGCCTTCCCGTAATGGGCCCGACTGGGGCCAGAGGGCCATATGGCCGCCGGAAAAGGTTAGCGGCATGTCCTCGTCCCAGAGATCACCATAGGCTAATCCCTGGGGCCAAAGGCTTCTTACCAAGGGGTATGAATTGGCATCCTGGGTAAAAAAGCGCCTAGCAACTGCGGGAGCCGACACCATACCTACCTGCAGATTCAAGGAATAGTAATTACGCCAATGCTCACAGATTTCGTTAAGCAACTGGAAAAAGTCAACCTCATCGATAGACAAAGAAAAACCGAAACGGCGTCGGGCCACACTTAGTGCTTCTCTAATGCCAATGGGTACTAGTAACAGTAAAGCCTTAGACAATAATGGCTTCTGCTGGGCAACAGATAACTGCCAAGCCGTCAAGGGCAGATCGGCTGGTTGCAGAGCAGTAAGAATCTCTGAGCGATGCACCACCTGCTTGGCCACCAGGCTAAAGATTGTATCCACATTGGCCAGAAAGTCCCGCTCGCTATCGGCGCTGAGAGCCAAGCGGGGTAGATTAATATAGGTACGGGAAATCAAAACCGGCGAATCCATCTCCAGTCTTGTTCCGCTGGCCAAAAACTGCACCTGCTCCGGATCGGTGGTTGCATAATAGACAAAAGATGGGTTTCCCTTCTGCTGGGCTACTTTTCTTGCCAGCTGCGTAGCCGCATAGCCAGCATCGGCCGGGGAGAGATTAACACCATCTTTAAGCTGATATAAAATTTGTGTTGTTAACAAAGGAGCTATGGCTAGGGTATCCTGCGCCAAAGCTTTTAACAGAGCTTGGGTTAGCAAACGGCCCTGGGATGCCTCCGCCAGACCTATACTAAGACCTACGTGCAGCGGCTGGGCGGAACCGGTCATATGGGATAAATTAATATTGGTTAACAGATGGCAGGCGAAATGTTCCACCTCGGTGGGACTTAAATCCATCCCAAGGCGCTGGCAGAGGGTAGCATAAACCTGATCCACATGGGCGACTATAATCTCACCGATGGTTTCGCTCTGAGCAGCAACAATAAAGGTCTGGATAACTTGCTCCAGATCCTCTAGCTTACATAATTGGGGCAGGCGAATGCGACCAATTTGCTGAGCCTGTTCTAATAAAGGTCTTAAATCTAGCACCACGCCAGTAACAGCCGTGGCATAATGGGCTAAGCGGTCGATATGAATTCGCCCCCGTTGGTGGGCTAAGGAAAAGTCCCGCGGTAATAGGTTATGTAGGCTATAGCGTTCACTGGCGGCAATGGCTATGCGCTGCAACTTACCGAGAGGGGTGGTCGTCACCTGTGGGTCGCTCCCGCCTTCCTGGAAAATCTCGCTCACCGCATCCATCAGTTCACTCTTAGCTTCTCTAATGCGGGTGCGCTGATTGCGATATAGAATAAAAGCTTTAGCCGTGCGCGCATGGCCTTGTTCAATCAGCACCTTTTCTACCAGGTCTTGAATTTCTTCCACCTGAGGGACTTCCTGTCCCACCAGCTTCTGTTGCAAGAGATGGATTACCTGGCCGGCCAACACTTCCGCCTGCCGTCGGTCTTCCCCACCAACGGCCTTGGCTGCAGCAAAAATGGCGTCGGCTATCTTTTCCGCTCGAAAGGGGACAATCCGACCATCCCGCTTCTGTACCCACTTAATCATTTCGTTCCCCCAACAGCTTGTCCAGCTCTTGCCGGAAGCGATTGATATCAGCAAATTGGCGGTACACCGACGCAAAGCGCACATAGGCTATTTCATCGATCGTGCTCAGCTGCTCCATTACCATTTCCCCAATTTCTTGCGATTTAACCTCGGTTCTTAATTGGTTACGTAAGGCTAACTCGATCGAATCGACCACCTGCTCCAAGGTAGCCGCACTCACCGGGCGCTTTTCGCAGGCCTTAAACAACCCGGTCAATATTTTATCGCGGTCAAATGTCTCCCGACTGCCATCCTTCTTTATAACCATTAAGGGTAATTCTTCTATCTTTTCATAGGTAGTAAAGCGACGGCCGCATCCGGTACACTCCCGCCGCCTACGAATAGCCGTACTTTCTTCTGTCGGTCTACTATCTATAACCCGACTATCTACTACTCCACAGTATGGACACTTCAAAATTATCCCCCCTTGCACGTGTACCTCTATCTATAGTCTACTTGATAGAAGGAGTATCTGCTAGCCAACAGGGACAGATTTTCAGCCTAGACAGTAAAAGGAGGCCATCCAACGGCCTCCTAATATTCAGTTCTTGGCAGGTCTAATTCAACCAGAATAACATCTGTACCAATGCGTATTATCTGCTCCCAAGCGATATACAGCTCCTCTTCCTGGCCTAAGAGACCCAAAAATTTTGCCGGCCCCCCTTGAGCCAGCAGGCCCTTGACCCGCCCCTCTTCTAAATCAATATCTAAATCCTGTACTAATCCCAGGCGCCGTCCATCCAACACATTGACAATTTCTCGCAGCCGCAAGTCGGACACTCTCAACATGGTTTCGCCTCCCATCTGTGACTATATTTATGCTATGGGGGCGATAACCATAACGGCTAACTGAAGATTTTGTCCTTACACCAGGTCAGAAAGCCTTCTAACCATTCCACTAGTTTACAACGCAGCTGCACGGACGCTAATTCATCGGGCTCCGCCACCTGTTCGCAAACGCCGGCGGTAAAACACATGGCGGGGAAGACTATACACCACCAATTGCGCCCACCACCCTCACCTAGAGTCACATTAAGAGCGGTATAACGGCCGGCGGGCAGTGTCTTTACCCCATAATACTTAGCCGGAAAATTGAATTGGCCAAACTGTAGATGGGCCCTATAGGTGGCTCCTGCCTGCTCCAATGCTTCGGCAACGGTCTCCGTCAAAATTGCCCAGTTGGCCCTAATGACTTCCTCTGCCTCGGCCATTGACTTGGCTGTGGCCAAAAGGGGATTTAGCACCGCCAACAGCTCATCGCGCACCGCCAGTTTAATGCGCTGATCGGCTAATGATTCACTGTTGGCTAAGATATGGATTCGAATCAGTTCAGGCAGTGGGGACGGCTGGCTTTCAGCCGCCGCCACCTGGGAAATGCTAAAGCACAAAGATACCAACATGATAAAGAGGCTAAATATAGCCAGTCTCCTACTCATACCCTACCCCCCAAAAGTCCTTAAGCTTTATTACTATCCCGCTCGGCAATCAGCTTGCGCATATGTTGTAGGGCGGCCTTTTCCAAGCGGGAAACTTGGGCTTGGGAA
Organism: Bacillota bacterium; assembly: GCA_012727835.1. The sequence continues at coordinate 25,372 of JAAYGE010000122.1, read as the reverse complement.
ATACCAATTTCCTCCGCCACCTCCATCTGCGTCTTACTCCCGAAAAAGCGTAAGGACAAAATGAGGCGTTCCCGCTCGTTAAGTTTTTCCATAGCCTCCCTTAAGGCAATGCCTTCAATCCAAGTACTGTCTAGGTCTTTTTCGTCTTTTATTTGATCCATAACATAGATAGGATCTCCACCTTCTTGATAGATAGGATCAAATAGAGACACCGGCTCTTGGATAGCATCGAGAGCCAGTACCACATCCTCTCGAGGCACGTTAAGCTCGGCGGCTATCTCTGATATGGTTGGTTCTCGTGAATGACGGTTTACTAGGCTATCTCTAGCCTGTAAAGCTTTATAAGCAATATCGCGTAGCGAGCGGCTGACACGAATCGGGTTGTTATCGCGTAAGTAACGCCGTATCTCGCCGATAATCATTGGTACCGCATAGGTTGAAAATCTTACATTCTGGGATAGATCAAAGTTATCGATGGCCTTCATTAAGCCGATACAACCCACCTGAAACAAATCATCCACCGATTCGCCCCGATTGCTGAACCGTTGAATAACACTCAGCACCAGGCGCAAATTCCCCATTACCAATATTTCTCGAGCTGCTTCCTCCCCATTCTGCAGTCGGGTGAACAGCTCTCGCATCTGAGCATTACTCAGCACCTGCAACTTTGAGGTGTTTACGCCACAGATTTCTACGCGACTCACGGCTCTAGCCTCCCCGCTGTCTTCTGCTATTTTGCATTATGACCTGGCGGGTAGTCGAATATACCTGACAACCAAGCGGGGTGGAGCAGGATATGGCAAATATTTCTATTCCATCTTCTTAAACTCTCGTCTTAAGCGCTTGATAATGCGCTTCTCCAAGCGCGAAATATAGGACTGAGAAATGCCTAACAGATCGGCCACTTCCTTTTGTGTTGACTGTCTCCCATCCCGTAGGCCAAAGCGGAGTTCCATGATGGTTCTTTCCCGCTCACTGAGCCGGCTTAGGGCGCAGCGGAGTAGCTGTTTATCCACCTCCGCCTCAATCTCCTTGTGTACCTCACAGCCTTCATGGGCAATCACATCGGATAACAATAGTTCATTGCCATCCCAGTCAATATTCAGTGGTTCGTCAAGGGATACCTCGGCCCGATGTCTTTGATTGCGACGGAGAAACATCAGGATTTCATTTTCAATACAACGGGACGCATAGGTGGCCAGTTTGATGTTGCGCTCTGGATTAAAGGTGTTAACTGCTTTAATTAGACCAATAGAACCAATGGAAGATAAGTCTTCAATGGGGATACCCGTATTTTCAAACTTACGAGCTATATAAACGACCAAGCGCAAGTTGCGCTCAATGAGAACACTCTTAACGGCGGCATCATCGCCGCTGCCCAGTTGCTTAAGCAAATATCGCTCTTCGTCGGCGCTAAGGGGTGGCGGCAAAGCTTCGGAACTACCAATAAAGTAGATAGCCCGCCGCTGCACATCCACACCCAAAAGTAGCAAGCATTGGTAAAGCCAGATACGCAGTTTCAGCTTGAAACGGAGAAGCATGCTTCTAATTTCCTTCACCTCCTGGAAGTTCAAGCGCCCCTTTCGGCTGCCTTCGTGGGCAACAGTCGCAAGGGGACAAGTGCCTGGTAATTATTGTCCTCACTTAAGCTCACAGGACTGATGGCCAACGTAATCCCTTTGGTCCTTTGCATTCTCCCGTTACAGGTGACTTCCACATAGTCTACTCGGACCCCTAACAGTACACCCCGCTCATTGCCTACGGCATGAAAGGGTACAAAATGAAGACGCTGCACCAGGTTAGTGGTAGCCAACTCGTCCAACTTAGCTTCCCAGATGGAATCGGAACGACTGAGGGCAACGATTTCGGGAGGCAACATGTCGCTTACCGCATCCAGGGCTACAACGATCACCGGCCGCCCGCTGAGGGGTTCTACCAGCTGATTGCCTGAATCCACTAAAGCCTCGAGTTCAATTTCCATCTCCTCTAAGTAGGCCCGCAGGTGGGCGCTATTAGCCACATGCACTAAACGGTTCTCCAAGTTTCCTAAAAAGCGTCCTCCCGTCCCATAGAGAACCAGCAATGCTAGCCCCACCACCCACAAGGGCAAATCACCCCAAGCTAGCATGGTCCCCTGAACTTCCCTGTCCAATAACAAGGTATAGAGGCCCAATATCATGCCGGCGGTTATGCAACTGATTAGCAAGAACCAAGCCACAAGAGTGAGCATTTTTCCAGGCAATCGCGGTCTAAAGGTTAGATATACCATAAGGATGGCGAGCAACAGTTTACTTACCGGATGGACAAAAATGGCCGCCCAAGGGGTCAAGACCCCGAAGGCATAGATGGCACCACAAAGGCTGGCCAATGACAAAGCAGCTTTACGTCGTCGCATGCCGGTTACCAGAGAAGTGACCCAGAGGGCCCAGGCATTGAGGGAGAAGTTCACCAGCAAGAGGAGATCCACGTAGACTGCCATAAAAACAAGCCTCCTTTGTTACTATTAAAGGAGTGCATGTTCGCAGAAAATGTCACTGTGTGCCGTCGAAATTGATATTAGACCAACAAAAAAACCCGTTTACTTGGCTCACTAGGCCTTTGTAAACAGGTTTCTTATTAAGCTATACAAGGAAATTGTATTAATATCGTTTACGTCGCATAAAAGCAGGTATATCCAAATCATCACCATGGTTATACAGCGGTTTAATCTCCATATCATCGAACACCTTATCGCGAGATGGGGAGTCAAAACCGGTAGCTATAACCGTAATGCGAATATCCTCCTGCATGCTCTCGTCGATTACCGCACCAAAGATGAAGTTGGCGTCGGCATCCACCACTTGTGAAATCATCTCGGCCGCTTTATTAACTTCGTGCAAGCTTAAATTAGAACCACCGGTCACACTCAATAGCAGCCCTTTGGCTCCTTCTATTGAAGTTTCCAATAGCGGGCTAGATATGGCTTGCTTAGCAGCTTCCACGGCTCTATTTTCCCCGGTGGCCTGTCCGATACCCATCAGGGCCGACCCGGTATCCTTCATGATGGCTTTCACGTCGGCAAAATCCAGGTTAATTAAACCGGGAACGGCAATCAAATCGGAAATACCTTGCACACCTTGCCGGAGAACGTCATCAGCCACCTTGAAGGCTTGTAAAATAGGGGTATTCTTGTCCACTACTTGCAGCAAACGATCGTTGGGGATAGTGATGATTGTATCCACCGATTCCCGCAATATCTCGATGCCTTTCTCTGCTCTTAGCATCCGTTGCCGCTGTTCAAAACTAAAAGGTTTGGTAACTACGCCTACCGTCAAAGCGCCCTGTTCCTTAGCACAGGCGGCCACAATCGGCGCTGCCCCCGTGCCCGTACCACCCCCCATACCGGCAGTTACAAAAACCATGTCGGCGCCCTGCAAGGCCTGCTGTATCTGCTCCCGGTTTTCCTCAGCGGCCTTCATGCCTATTTCCGGATTTGCTCCCGCTCCCAAACCCCGGGTCAACTTTTCCCCGATCTGGATCTTGTGGGGAGCCAAGGAGCGAGATAGGGCCTGGGCGTCAGTGTTAATGGCAATAAACTCTACTCCCTGTAAGCCGGATTCAATCATACAGTTGACCGCGTTACCACCGCCACCTCCAACACCAACGACTTTAATTCGTGCATATTGTTCCATCTCTAAATCTAGTTCTAGCATCTTCCTGCCTCCCTCTGCTTGACCTACTCCCACATATCCCGCAACCAATCGACTACTCGTGCAAACAGGCTACCCGACTTACGCTCGCGACGTACCGTACGCCCCGCATCGCTATTAGCCGGGCGTTTAAGCGCATGCATTACTAAGCCGACGGCCGTCGCGTAAGATGTATCTTCGCCACCCATTCCATCTTGTGCCAAGCGCACGCAGCAGTCCAGCATCGATTGCAAATAGGGCACCAGCCCTTCGGTGGCAGCCACACCGCCAGCAAGCACCCCTCCCGCCGGTATGGCTTCGGGCACATCTAACTTAGGTAATTCTTCCGCTATGAAGCTCAGCATTTCATGTACCCGGGCCTCGATTATGGTGCTAAGTTGACGTACGGATACATCCCGCGTTTTCTCACCGCCCACATCCGGAATGGTGAAGGTCCTATCCTCCGGCACCCGGAGTAGTGTTCCATGCTCGATCTTAGCTTTTTCAGCAACCCCTAAACTGGTACGCAAACCGAAAGCGATATCGCTGGTGATATGATCTCCGCCTAGGGGAATCGCGCCAATGGATTGTAGGACTCCGTTACTGAAATAGGCGATCTCGCAGGTTCCGCCCCCCAGATCGGCCAATACGGCGCCTAATTCCTTTTCATCATGGGATAACAGTAGCTCACCCATAGCCATGGCATTTAAAACGAGGGACTCGACTTCTAAGCCTGCCCTCTCCACGCAACGGACCAGGTTTTGAATAGAAGTAATCGCCCCTGTGACTAATAGGGCCTCAACTTCTAAACGGATACCGGCCATGCCCGTAGGAGAACGAATCCCTTCATAGCCGTCAATTATGTACTGGCGGGGGATGATATCAATGATCTGCCTGTTAGGCGGCAAATTGATCACGCGAGCAGCTTGTAGTACCCTTTCCACATCCTCCTCGGTGATCTCTTTGTCCTCGCTGGAAACGGCTACTATCCCGCGGGTGACCATTAAAGAGGCGTGGGTGTTAGGCACGCCCACATATACCGAATCTATGGTCACCCCTGCCATGCGCTGCGCTGTCTCCACCGCCTGCAGAATACAGCCAACAGTGCTTTCAATATCAACAACCGCTCCTTTTTTTATACCCTCGGAGCGACAACTACCTAAACCAATTATGTTCCAATTGCCTCTATGATCTACTTCACAGATTGCACATCTAACGGCGGAGGTCCCAATATCTAGACCTGCAATTATATCCCTTCTAGCCACCGTCCCACCTCCCATCCGGGCTATTTAGTAGTTCACCCAAGGTTAGGCGATCTTTCACCCGGTCTAAAAAGCTAACACCTACCTATATAATTCCACATACATCGCCATGTTCCTGTTACTATCTTACAGAATTCTTATAAAAACCCGGCGTCCAAGGAAACTAGTTATTATTTTCTCTGCCTATACCACTTATCTATAAGCAGACGTCTTATCAAAGCTAAATTTTGAAAGAGGCGCACGCCAAAAGCAAAAATGGCCGCCATGTAGAGATTAACCCCTAGCTGGTCACCTAAGAAGGCCAAGGCACCAGCTAAGAGGGCATTACTAAGTAGACCAGAGAAAAAAATCAAGTCATCGAACTTGTTTTCTAAGGTGGCCCGCACTCCACCTAATACGGAATCTAAAGCGGCTAAAAGGGCTACCGACATATAAGGAGATAGGGCCGGTGGTATGTTTATAGACGTCAATTGCCCCAGAATAACACCTAAGACCAATGCGATAATAGGCAATAACATATTTACTGTCCCCCCGTTACCGGCCGAGCGTAGTCAAAGCGAAGGGGTCGTTTGTAAGCGGGGACCACCAGATTAGCTTCGCGCTTTACTTGTACGCCGATGCCATAGAAGTTTAAAGTATCTATTATTCCATCTCGCATCCGCAAGGCACTTTCCATGGTCTCCGGGTTACCAATAGCCTTGATAACGAAGGGAGCCCCCACTCGCACATTATTAATAGAAATAGTAGGACCGGCGCAATGAATTTCCGAAGTGGCCAAAAGGCGCTGGTCGTTCACTGAGATAGCTTCTGCGCCTGCCGCCGAGAGAACGTTAACCAATTTCAATAAGTCCTCATCATGAACTAAATACACATTAGGGTTGTCTCCGGGTAGACTAGCAGCTTGACTATCAGTAAGAGTGATAATGAGCCCTTCTCCTTGCACATCCACCAAACCAGCCAACATCCTAGCATTTCTCAGTTCATCTTTTATTAGCTGCAATATCCCTTCGCCTTGCATTGCCGTTTCTTCAAATTGACGGAGTTTATCCCTTGTCTCCTCCAACTCCCGGGTTAATAACTGATTCTGCGTGATGGTCTCCATAAGCACCGCGCGCATTTCCGTCACCCGCAGATCAGGCACCGCACTATAGACCTCGTTGGCTGAGCGCAGCTGTATAGCAATCAAGAGACCTAAAAACAACGCAACTATGGATAAAGTAATTTGTGTTCTATTTTTCACATCCATCGAACCCCTTTTCTAAGGTCCTTTAATAAATACAGCTCTCCCACTACTGACATCAAGTTGTCCGTTGGCTAACTCCTCCTTATGAGCTTCCCGTACTCGGTCCAGCATACCTGTTAAAGCTCCGAATTTCTTAGCTAAGTTGTTGCTGTCACCGATCATAATTCGTAACGGATCGCGAGAATAAAGAACTATGTTGCTGGGGTCGCTCACATTGATCTCAGAAATTTGCCCCAACAAAGAGGCGGGCAGCTGATTTAAACATTCGGTGGCCACTTGCCATCTAGTGTGATCGCTGAGCGAATCCCCTACTTTTACCACCGACATGTCGAGGCCGGTTACTATGGGCAGATTAAGGGCCGAAAAATGCTTAGTTACTGAGAGTATTCTGCCTTCTTGATTGACCTCTAGCCAGTCGTTGAAATAGGGGACTGCGGCAAAACCCACATTTTCTTGGATAGTGATAATTATCCTATGGGGCCAGTGGCGTTTAACTTCGGCTTGCAAAATACGCTCATCGGCTTCCAGGCGTCGTTGTACCTCCCGGGTATCAATCTTAAGCAGGCTTGTCCCCCGATAAATGCCAGCAATCTGCTCCACTTCCCAGGGGCTGAGGGTGGAAATATTTCTTACCTCCACCTCCCGCACCGCTAGAAACCAGGGTGCTTGTACCAGCTGCCAGCAAAAAAGAAGGAGGAGAAGCAACAAGAAAGCTAATCTAACTTTTTTCTTAGCTGGCATAAGGCGTTGCCTCCCCATTTACTTTGCTAGTTAAATACCGATTCTCTCAATACGGGCATTCAACGCTTTCAAGTTTTCCTCTAGCTTATCGTAACCGCGGTAAATATGGTGTACATCGCTAACCACGGTAATGCCATCGGCCGCCAGACCGGCCAGCACCAAGGCCGCCCCAGCCCGCAGATCGGTGGCCGCCACATTGGCGCTGGAGAGGGCCGGCACCCCCTTAATTATGGCGGTGCGTTCATTTACTTTGATATCCGCCCCCATGCGTCTTAACTCGTTGACATGTTTAAAGCGACTTTCAAAAACGGTCTCCGTTACAACGCTGGTTCCGTTGGCAATGCACAGCAACGCCATCATCGGCGCCTGTAGATCCGTTGGGAAACCGGGATAGGGTAAGGTGCGCAAAGAATCGATAGCCTTTAAGGGCTGATTTACACACACGCTCACGCTGTCGCCGGTAGTTTCCACCTGCACCCCCATCTCCCGCAATTTAGCCAATAGAGATTCCAAATGCTCGGGAATTACATTTTCCACTGTTACCTGGCCACCGGTTATGGTGCCAGCTATTAAGTAAGTACCGGCCGCAATGCGGTCAGGAATAATAGTATAATCGGTTCCATGCAACTTTTCTACGCCCTCGATGCGAATCGTATCGGTGCCTGCCCCTTTTATGTTAGCACCTAGGGAGTTGATAAAGTTCTGCAGGTCAACGATCTCCGGTTCCTTCGCCGCATTGGTAATCACCGTAGTTCCCTCGGCCAAGGTGGCTGCCATCATTAGGTTTTGAGTAGCACCAACGCTAGGAAATTCTAAGTGTATAGACGCCCCACGTAAACGCTTGCAGGTGGCCGTAATGTAACCATGTTTTTCACTGATTTCGGCCCCTAACTCTCTTAATCCTTTGATGTGCAAGTCAATCGGCCTCGAACCAATATCGCACCCGCCCGGCTGTGAAACTTTAACTGTGCCAAAACGCGTTAAAATGGCTCCCATGACGATTATCGATGAGCGCATTTCCCGCATGAGATGTTCGGGCACTGTTAGTGAGGTTAACGCAGCTGCCTCTACCCGAATGGCGTCGCCATTTACTTCAACTTTAGCTCCTAAATCCTCTAAAATACGACACATAACCTTTACATCGGTAAGGTTCGGGACTTCTCTAATTACGCATGGTGATTCGGTAAGTAACGTCGCACCTAGAATAGGCAAAGCCGAATATTTTGCTCCTCCACTTCGCACCTTGCCAGACAGCGGTCTTCCCCCTGCAATTACTATTCTTTCCATTGCTATGTGGTCACCCCACTCTCATCTTGTTGCCCTATTACCGGCTCTATATCTTCATAGTATGGCCATAAGCTAAGTTGTGTTACTGAAGGCTTGTCTTAAGAGACCGTACCAAAGCAACCAAGTCCTCCGTCGCCCGTGGGTGACTCGCTTGTTTGGATGCTTTTGCCATAGTCTTAAGTTCGGCTGGATTCTCTAGCAAGCGATTGACGCTTGAGAGTAGGCTCGTCTCGGTCAGAAGGTTGTCCAAAATTACGACGGCTGCCCCCTGCTGGGCCAGTGCCCGTGCATTATGCTCTTGGTGATTATCGGTAACGTTTGGTGAAGGGACTACTATGGCGGGCACACCAACGGCTGCTATTTCCTCTAAGGTGCTGGCACCGGCGCGGGAAATAACTAGATCAGCAGCAGCTAAGGCCGCCGGCATGTCCTGCATGAAACGAATGAGCTGCCACCTTCCGTCCCAAGCATGGGGCCACCCCAAGGACTGAGCCCTTTGTATCATACTATCATGGTACCTGTCGCCGGTAACTTGTAGCAAGATAATGTCTTCATTTGACAGTAATTGGGGAGCAGCTCCACAGACGGTACGGTTAATATTTTCAGCCCCCCCACTCCCCCCTACCGAGAGGATAACTCTGGCGTCAACCGGCAACCCCAATTTTGCCCTCGCTTCCTCCCGTCGGATTTGATAAAAGGCGGGACGAATGGGCAAGCCGGTGACCACAATCCGTTTGGCCTGAGGGAGACGGGGTACCGCCGCATCATGACTAACGGCTACTATGCTGGCAAAACGGGCCAATATGCGTGTAGTTAGTCCCGGGAAAGCGTTTTGTTCATGAATCAAGGTGGGTATGCCCATCAGGGAAGCGGCCAAGACCGCTGGACCGCTCACATAGCCACCGGTACCGATGGCCACATCCGGCTTAAAGTCACGAACAATCCTAGCTGCCTTAATGAGGCCCGCCCCTGCTTGCCATAAACTACGGGCCGCTGCCAGCGGATTCTTGCGGGATAATCCGGTAACGGTAATAGTCTGTAAGCGGAATCCTTCCCTTGGTATTAACTTTTTCTCCATACCATACTCGGCGCCTACAAACAGAATCTCTACCGCCGGGTCTTGCGCTTGCAGGGCTTTAGCAATCGCCACCGCCGGATAAATGTGACCTCCAGTGCCACCGCACGTTAATAACACTCTCATGGTATCACCGTCATTCGCGTGAGTATTTTGAAATATTTAGCAGAACACCGATTGACCCTAGGGTGAAAATCAAAGAAGAACCACCGGCGCTAATTAGGGGCAAGGGAATCCCGGTCGTCGGGATACAACCGGTGACAACGGCAATGTTGATGATGGCCTGCAAACCAACCGTTGCCGTCAAGGCACTGGCTAGGAGGGCCCCAAAAATATCTGGTGCATTTAGAGCAATACGCAAACCCCTCCAGATAAAGATTGCAAATAGCAAAGTAACGAGGGATGTGCCTACAAAACCCAGCTCCTCGCCTATTACTGCCAAAATGAAATCGGTATGGGGAAAGGGAAGATAAAAGCGCTTCTGGATGCTCTGGGCTAATCCTCGGCCAAATAGTCCCCCCGGCCCCAGTGCATAGTAGGACTGAATTAACTGATGGCCCGTGTCTAGCGGATCCGCCCACGGATTTCTAAAACTGAGTAGCCGTTCAAGACGATAGGGCTCGGCATAGATCAACCCTATAACCAATGCTCCAGCCACCAAACCCAACAGAATAATGTGTTTCCAGCGAGCACCGGCAACAAAAATTAGTACGGCCGCGATAGAAAAGATGACTACTGTGGTACCCAGGTCGGGTTGCAGCATGACTAAGCCGCAGATAAGGCCCGTGTACAAGAGGGGCGGCAAAAGCCCTTGGGCGAAGCTCTTTATTTTATCGGTTCGTGTAGAGAACCAACGGGCCAAGAACAGGGCCAAAGTCAGTTTCGCTATTTCCGAAGGCTGGAAGACAAAAGGTTCCAAACCCAACCAACGCGTAGCTCCGTAGCGAGTCACCCCGATGCCGGGGATCTTTACCATAATTAACATTATTACAGTAACAATATAACCAAATTTCGCTAAACTTGCGAGGCGCCAGTAGTTAAGCTTCGATCCCACCCACATTACAACTAATCCGAGGGCAACCCAGATCAGCTGGCGGCGCACAACATAGTAATTATACCCTTCCGGGTTTTCGGCAGTACGAGTGGTATTGCGAGAAACATATTCACTGGCGCTGTATACCATCACAATACCAATAGCCAGCAACAATAGGGTGGTAACCAACAAAACAAAGTCAGGAGCATGTCTCCGCCTTTTCATCCACTACACCCTCCCCGCCAGCTTACTACCAATCTATAAACCCATGCTAGGCAACAACAACAACCCCATAATGCCGCCAATCATACTAAGCAAGCACCAAAGGCCCACAACCTTTACTTCCGACCAACCACCCAGTTCGAAATGATGATGGATGGGGGCCATACGGAAAAAGCGCTTGCCACCGGTTCTTCTAAAGTAGACCACCTGGATGATCAGGGATAGAGTCTCAATGACAAATACTATACAAATGGGTACCAGCAACAATTCGGTCTTAGTTAGAATGGCTGCACCAGCAAAAGCTCCACCTAAAGCCAACGAGCCCACATCGCCCATGAAAACATCGGCCGGATGCCAATTGAAACGCAAATAGGCCAACAAGGCACCAACCAGAGCTGCCATCAATAGGGCAATGACTTCCACGCCCGTTGTTAGGCCGATAAAGACGTAAGCTAGGCAGGTTACTATCGAACTGCTGGCCAACAGTCCATCTACGCCATCGGTCAAGTTGGCCCCATTGCCCGCCGCCATGACGATAAGAATGACAAAAGGTAAATATAACCAATCAAGGGCTAGACGCCAGCCCCAAATGGGAACTACCACCTCGGTAGAATGCCCCAGATATTTCAGCATGGCATAAAAAACGACGGCTACTAACAATTGCCCCAACAGCTTTTCACGGGCTCGCAGCCCGAGGGATTGCTTGCGTACCACCTTAATATAATCGTCCAGAAAACCGACCACAGCTAATCCTAAGACCACCCACAACCAAGTGACAGCCAGCAGACGATCGCTGGCCGGTACAAAAAGGATGGCCACAATCACCAACGGCAGTAGAAAAATCACACCACCCATGGTGGGTATGCCTGTCTTCTTAAGATGGGTAGCCGGTCCCTCTTCCCGCACCGTTTGCCGAATCTTTAAGCGTCGCAAGACGGGCAGAATTATCGGGCCGGTAACCAATCCCAGCAATAGGGCAGATATGGTAGCAAATAATAGGCGCATCTCAATTGCCATTGCTAGCACCTTCCTCTAGGATCGCAACGATCTCTTCCATGCGCATGCCCCGCGATCCCTTAATTAAGACAAGTTGACCCGGCTGCCGACTGTTTTGTAAGTAGATAGCAGCCTCCTGGTTGGAGGTAAAGGAATGAACCTGGGATAGGTCAAATCCCGCCTCAATGGCCCCCTGGGCAATATGGCGAGCCAATGGTCCCACGGTAACCAATTGGTCAATACCGCCCCTAGCCACCTGCGCCCCCAATTCTCGATGGGCCGACTGGGCCAACTCCCCCAGCTCCAACATATCACCTAGCACGGCTATCCGCCGCGTTCCGCCAGGAAAATCGCGCAAAACTTGCAAGGCAGCCAACATGGAGGTGGGGTTGGCATTGTAGGTATCATCGATCAATGTATAGTCGGCCAGCTGCTTCACATATAAACGGCCGCCTGCCGGCCGATAATTGCTCAATAAGCCCCCAACGGCGTCTTTTAGAGGAATACCAGCCGCCATACCTACTGCCAGAGCTGCCGCTATATTATAGACGTTATGCTGGCCCGGCCAGGGGAATACTACCGGCACCTCCTCCCCTTGCCAATGGGCGGTAAACTCCAATTGCCCGCCCAAATTCTGCAAGTCAGTAATATATAAGCGCCGTTCTTGCCCCGTCTTGGCTCCCAAGCCAAAGTAGATAATTTCTCCAGGAGCTTTATGGGCCTGGGCTAGTACAAAGTCATCGTCGCCGTTAAGAATAGCGATACCGTCGCGGGCCATGCCCTCTAAAATTTCGGCTTTGGCGATGGCAATATTCTCCCGACTGCCCAAAAGCTCCATATGGGCCTCTCCCACATTAGTAATTACTGCAATATGGGGGCTGGCAATGTCAGTAAGCAGTCGGATTTCGCCAAGGCCACTCATCCCCATCTCCAAGATCAACCATTCATGCTCGGGCAAAGCCCCAACTACAGTTAGGGGCAAGCCGATCTCCGTATTCAAATTGCCTTCGTTTTTGAGCACATTATATTTAACCTGCATAACAGCAGCGATCATTTCCTTGGTTGTGGTCTTGCCACTGCTGCCGGTAACCCCGACGATAGAAGGGTTCAAAGCCCGCAAATAGCGCCGCGCCCACTGTTGTAATGCCGTTTCCGGGAGGGAAACAGCTATAACCGCTAAACGCTCGGGCACCGGGTTTTTCTGCAACCAAGTATGGCCGGCCAGGGTCGCCACCGCCCCCCTGCCGGCCGCATCAGCAATATAGTTGTGCCCATCAACCCGCTCGCCGATAATTGGCACAAACAAACTCCCCGGAGTAGCTGTCCGGCTATCGAATACCACTCTGGTAATTTGCGTATCTTCATTCCCCTGCACTAGGGTCCCATCGGTGAGTTTAACTATCTCGCCTATATTCCAAACCTTCATACTTGCTTACCTCCACCGCTTGTTCAGCCACTTCTCGATCGTCGAAATAGATAACCCGGTCGGCGAAAACCTGATAGGTCTCATGGCCTTTGCCCGCAATAAGCACCGTATCACCGGGGCTTGCCATACCAACCGCTCTCTTGATAGCCGTTGCCCGGTCCAGTTCAATTCTTACATCAGCCTGTTTCAGCACGCCCTGCATTATATCATGGGCAATCTTGAGCGGTGACTCGGAACGGGGATTATCAGTTGTGATAATCACCACATCGGCCAGTTGACTGGCGATCCGCCCCATTTCTGGCCTTTTACCCCTATCCCGGTCTCCACCGCAGCCAAAAACTATGATAACACGCCCCTTAGTGAAACCGCGGGCCGTCTGCAAAATATTCTCCAGCCCATCGGGTGTGTGGGCATAATCAACAATAATGTCAAAGGGTTGGCCAGCCCGTACCGGCTGGAAGCGCCCCGGGATCGGCCGACTTTCAGGCAACACAGTGCTAATTACAGACCAGGAAACCCCTTCATTTAGGGCCACAGCGATAGCCGCCAACGCATTGTATACGCTGAAATAGCCGGGTGTGGGCACGCGGGTTCGCCCCAGGCTTTTTCCCATCTGCCAGACTGCAAACTCGGTACCCGCACTGGTCACAACTATGTCCGATGCCCTAAGGTCCGCCGGCTGCTGGATGCCATAGGTGGTAACCGGCACCCGACTAACACTTAGTAAGAACCGAGAAGCTCCATCGTCCATATTGATGATAGCCCGTTTTTTATCTCTATTCTCCGGGTCTAGATCAGCAAACAACTGGGCCTTAGCCCTTAAGTAGTTCTGTTGATCTCCATGGAAGTCCAGATGATCTTGCGTCAAGTTGGTAAAAACGGCCACATCAAATTCGCAGCCGGCTAATCGCTGTAAGACTAAGGCATGGGAAGAAACCTCTAATAGGGCATGAGAAACTTCAGCCTCAACCATTTGGGCCAGGAAGTGCTGTAGATCCAAGGACTCAGGAGTGGTGCGAATCGATTCCAGCTCCCTGTCGCCAATCCTTATATAAACTGTGCCCACCAGACCGGTTCGTAACCCGGCCATCCTTAATATATTCTCACTCAGAAATGTGGTTGTCGTCTTTCCGTTAGTACCAGTCACACCGATAACACGTAACTTACGTGATGGACACCCTAGGAACTTGGCTGCTACTATACCCAACGCCCGGCGGGAATCCGTTACTAGGATGCTCGTTAACTGCTCCGGTATAGGCACTTCCCGTGAAACAATGGCGGCTGCTGCTCCACGATTAGCAGCCTCTTGTAAATAGTCATGTCCGTCGTATATAAAGCCGGGTATTGCTACAAACAGGTTGCCAGGCTGAATCAAGCGCGAGTCATACTGAATGCCCGTAATCTCTCGCTCCAACGAGCCTGACATACGTAACGGCGCCAGGGCAGTAACCAAATCTGCTAACCGCATTTTGGTCGCCCCCTATTACATTTTCGCGCCTTGACCGCAATCGCCTACGGCTTAAACTCTACCCTCACCATACTGCCGGCGGGCACCACGGTACCAGGAGCCGGCGACTGGGAAATAGCAATTCCGGAACCTACTGCTTGCACCTGCAAGCCGACAGCCGATAGTTTTACACTGGCATCGCGCAAGGATAGGCCGGTCACATCGGGCACCTGCACCGGTTCACCGGCACTGGGCGGTCTTTCGCCCATATGAACTATTACGGTTGACCCAGGCGGCACCTGGACTCCAGCTTTAGGTGTTTGGTCTAAAATCTTGGCCCCCTGGCCGTCAATTCTAATATTCAGCCCGGTATCGCGCAGTCTTTCCAAGGCTTCCGACGCGGTAGCGCCTACCAAGTCGGGCACCTCAATCCTTTGCACTTGGGCACTGGTGGCTTCCGCCTGGGGTCGAACATCCAGATAGTATAAAATATCTTCCGCTATACTCTTAAAAGCAGGACCAGCCACTTGGGCGCCATAATATCCATATCTACCTCTAGGATTATGAATGGAAATGAAAACTACAATTTTGGGGTCATCCACTGGGGCAAAGCCGCTAAAAGAGGCTATATACTTATCCGGATAATAACCGCCGCCCGGCTTAGGCACTTGCGCTGTACCGGTTTTACCGGCCACGCGAAAACCGGGGATATAGGCATTGCGGCCGCCACCGTTAGCCACCACGCTCTCCAGCATAAGCGCCACCCGTCGAGCTATCTCCGGACTAGTAACTTGCCGTACCACCTTTGGTTCCCGCTGTTCAATCACATTTCCCTCTTGATCCCGTATACTCTCCACCACATAGGGTTGTAGCAACTTACCACCATTAGCAATAGCCGCCATTGCCACTGCCTGCTGGATGGGCGTTACCGACGGTCCCTGGCCGAAGGAGAGGGTGGCCAATTCTACCGGGCCCACCTTATTAAACATAACGCCTACCGCCTCGCCGGGCAAGTCAATGCCGGTCTTCTGGCCAAAGCCGAACTTCCGCACATATTCAAGCATGGTTTCAGCTCCCAATTTCTGAGCCACATCTATGAAGCCCGGGTTACATGAATTTTGCATCACTTCTACGAAAGTCTGCTGTCCATGCCCTGTTCTTCGATAGCAATGGATGCGGTGTCCGGCCACCACTTCGTAACCTTTATCAAAATAAAGGCTGTCCTCACGAACAACCCCTTTTTCAAGCCCAGCTGTGGCAGTAACAACTTTGAAGGTACTGCCCGGTTCAAATCCGCCGGATATGGCCGGGTTTAACCACACCGATTGACTACCGGTCTCTTCAACCGCTGCCATGAAGTTATTAGGATCAAAATCGGGTCGGTTCGCCATGGCCAAAATGGCGCCCGTACTGGGGTCCATAACAATGGCGGTGGCGCCTTCCGCGTTATGCATAACCATTAAATTATCCAGTTCGCGCTCTACTATATGTTGTATGACCTGGTCTATCGTTAAGTGAATATTATATCCCGGCTCGGGCGGTATATAGGTGGGTGTGCCGTCGGGGATTTCCTGCCCCTGATTATCTGTGGGGTACTGCAAATAGCCCCGTTTGCCCCGCAACCATTCATCATATTTTAACTCCAACCCGTACAGCCCCTGACTATCAACCCCCGCGAAACCTAAGACTTGGGATGCTAAATTACCGTATGGATAATAGCGACGGCTTTCCTCGGTAAAGGTGATGCCGGGCAATTCCAGTTCGCGAATTTCGCGGGCAACCTCCGGGTCTATCTTACGCGCAACATAGACGGCAGCCCTCTTCTTAGTAATTAGCTCCAATATCGCATCGGCGTCCCGCTTCAAGACGCGAGCCAACTCGGCAGCTATCTCGGGAGCTTTTTCTTTAGGGATTTGGGCTGGCAATGCCACTACCGTATCAGCACTGGCACTGATCGCCAACTCGTTGCCATTTCTATCGAAAATGATTCCTCGCTTTGGCTCCACCGGGATTTCACGCATCCACTGGGCTAGTGCTCTGCGCGTTAGCTCCGGTCCTTTGATCAATAGGAGCCAAGCCAACCGACCTATTAGGCCCCCAATTATTAGCGTAAAAATTAGCAAGGCCACTCCTATACGGCGCCGAGTTTGCATGCGAAAACTGCTCCTCTCTAAACACAGCCCGTCGCGGAAAGCACGACGAGCTGTAAGATGCTAATGCTCTGGCCCCGGTTCGCCCACGCTGATGATCTGATTTTGCTCAGGCCAGCGCATTCCTAATTCTAATTGGGCCCGATTTTCTATTTCTTTGGGCGCACTCAATTGCTTCAATTGAATAATCAAAGTTGCATTTTCATCTTCCAACGCGGCGATGCTCCGCTCTAATTGATTGACCCGTGTTTGCAGATCATTAACCGCCGCAAAACGCCATATCATACCGAAACTAAGAACGGCAGTTAATAGGACGGCAGTGATTATCAAACGTTTATCCCCATCGGTAAGTCTTGCCGCCTTAGCCTTTTTTTGCGGTGTTCTAACCGGTTGTCGCAAGGGCGGCTGGGGTTGATACAGTGGTTGTTTCGCTACTAACAAATTTATTCACCTCTTCTATCAGCTAGAACTTTAGCAACGCTCGGCTACGCGCAATTTGGCACTACGAGAACGCGGATTCCGTTCCTTTTCTTCTTTAGTTGGAATCACCGGCTTCCTGGTGATGACCTTCAGAGTAGGTTCCTGTTCACAAACACAAACCGGTAGATGAGGCGGGCAAACACAACCCTTTTCCCGCTGTCGAAAAATATTCTTCACAATCCTGTCCTCTAAAGAATGAAAGGTAATTACGGCGATGCGTCCCCCTGGGGCCAACACTTCGATAGCTGCCTCCAGGGCGGAACTGAGATGTTCTAGCTCGTCATTGACCGCAATCCGAAGGGCCTGAAAGGTGCGTTTGGCCGGATGGGGTCCGGTCCTGCGGGCCCCCGCCGGAATAGCCCCTTTGATAATGTCCACCAATTGGCCGGTGGTAGTAATGGGCCCCTGCTGGTTGCGATAATCAACAACAAATTTTGCAATCCGCTTAGCCCACCGTTCTTCCCCAAATTCCCAAATAATGCGCGCCAATTCTTCCTCAGAAAGCTTATTGACCAATTGGGCGGCTGTTATCTCGCTTTGTGGGTTCATGCGCATATCCAGCAAGGCATCCTGCTGATAGCTAAAACCCCTTTCAGCTTCATCTAGCTGTGGTGAAGAAACACCCAGATCAAAAAGAATACGATTTACTTGCGGTATCTCTAGCGCCAACAATATGGACCGCAGATTACGAAAATTGTCATGCACCACTGTTATTTCTGGGGGTAAGTGAGCTTTGGCGTGGTTTATAGCCGTTAAATCCTGATCAATCGCAATTAGACGTCCCACACCGTGCTTCTCGCTCCAAATAGCCCTGGTATGTCCGCCCCCTCCCAAGGTACAATCCACCGCGATCTCTCCCGGGCGAGGAGCAAGCAATTGTAGCGTTTCTGTCATTAGGACGGGTTCATGTTTAAAAGACAAATTGTCCACCTCTCTCGGTTAGATACCCAGGCCATCCAGTTGTTCAGCTACTTGCTCATAGGAAGCAGCTGCCTGTAAACTATATTGTTCCCAAATCTCCTTATCCCAGATCTCTACCCGATTAGAAACCCCAAGCAAGTAAACATCCTTTTCTAAACGAGCATGGGTGCGCAGATTAGGAGGTAACAAGATACGCCCCTGCTTATCGGGTTCGCATTCCACCGCACCGGAAAAAAGCAAACGGACAAAAGAACGAGCATCGGCGCGAGTTAGGGGCAACCCTCTTAATTTTTCTTCCAGGGCGTCCCATTCAGCCAGGGGGTAAACGAAAAGACAGGTATCTAAGCCTTTGGTTACCACAAACCTATCTCCTAAGCCGTCACGCAAACGAGAAGGGATTGTCACGCGCCCCTTGGTATCTAAACTGTGTTGATATTCACCAAGTAGCATATTCCCCCTCCTCTAGCAAATTTGCCCCACTTTACCCCACTTCGCGCCACTTTTCACCACTACTATTCGCCTTGCACCCTTCAACTCCTTCTTTTCCATTAAATTTAAGTTAATTTTTTGCAGAAACAAAAACGGGGCTGCCTTTTGGACAGCCCCATGCCATTATAGCTGCTCATCTATCATCATCTGTTGAGCTTTGGCAATCGCCAGCTTTACCAGATTTCCAGCGTCTCGGGTGGTTATGGCGCCCCAACCATATTGGCGCACCGTATCCCCGAAACCTAGCTCATCGGCGAGTCGGTACTTGAGTTCGTCGGACATAATGCCTCTCCCTCGAGCCACGACCATCATCCTTTCTGCTAGAAATGCAGCTATAACGACAAGGTTAGTATACCCTGGCCCGCATTATTCTAATTCAGGGTTTACATTATTTTCCTCATGCTCTTCCAGTTCTTCTTCTTTAGCTTTTTCAGCACCCAAAGGTGGGGGGAAAGGGCGCCACACACTGGGCTGTTGAGAGGTAGTTGCCGTCATGTTTATACGGACATCCTCTTGCGGCTCTTCTATTTCAGCTTCCTGTTCCATGCCTTCTTCTCCAGGTACCGGCGACTGATCATCGACGGTCGGTGCCTCCGCTTGACTTTCAACTTCCGGCACCTCGGGCTGGTCTGCAACTGGCTCTGTTGCCTCATTGACCGCCTCTTCCCAAACTGGTTCTAATTCAATTGGCGTTGGCTCTATCTCTTTCTTATTCACAGTTAATGCCTCCTTTTCTTCCTCTTCATCTACCCCATAAATAGGGGGCAACACCAGATCCTCCAGCTCAGAGATCATACCTATTTTGGCTTGCAAGAGATTGCTGGCCTGCTGTAATCGTAAGGGGTTAACGGAAGGATCAGAGAAAATGCCCAGTTCAACCTCATGGGGAAACCAGAGATGGGCAAAAAATTCTTTCCACTCCTCCCTGCTTATCTCTCTCACCCGCTGATAAGACAAGAGCATATTATTGGCGATCCTTGTCTCACCACCTGCAGCTGCAACCAGTTTTGCCAAGTCCCGTGCGGGGGAATCTAGATGGCAATTGGCCACCAAATTGTAGTGCACTTGATGGCGATCGGGCAAATAGACGAAATCGGTAAAGGATTGCAGCCCTAAAACTAGACAGGTTTTCCTCGGTCTGCCTTTAAGCATCGTCAACAAATTGATGGACTCTTCGACACATAGGCGCCAGGTTTCTTCCAAATTAGCCCACGCTACTAAGGCCCGTTTAGACAAATTGGGGGGTTTTAGCTGCAGCAACTTGTCCCTTTGGGTTTGATAATAGGCCAACCAGTCGGGCCCTTCGCCAGCAACAGATACCTGTTGTTCATGCACATGGGCCAGACCGACCGCCACCGTGAATAACTCAAAGGCATTACGAGGGTCACAACTGGGACCCGTTTCCAAAGTTGCCAAAAGAACCTTCTCTCCATCCACCTCTCCATAGTAATAACCGGTGGGTGCTCTTAATAATAGGCTTAAGCTCAGGCGTCCCAGTCGCGTATTAATATGGTGGAGCTCGCCTCCTAACCACTGCAAGAAGTCAAGATCCCCTCGATATATGGAGGGCGTTGCCAAACCGAAGGGAGTGTTGAAGCAAAACACTCCGTTCAATACCATACCGTCCTCTTGGATGCCAAAGCTCTTTGCTATATCGCTACCACGCCAAGTACTCATGGGGATAACTCCTTCCACCAAGACTCTCTATCGTTCCATTCCTATGGAGTAAGTGGAAGGAATATGCTTGCAAAATAATAAGCCAGGTCTCCATATACTGGCGACCTGGCATTCTTCTATTCCTTATTTACATCAAATCCATTACGCACTCGCAATATCCATTTACCTCTACGCGGAAAAACATCGTAGGCGACCATACCCATCCCGAACAAGACCTTCAGGCTAGCCGGGTTATCGGCAGCCACTTCCGCATAAAATCTACCCATGGTGTTCACCGCCCGCCGCAACAAGGCTTTAGCAATGCCCTGAGAACGGTGGCTCCTGCGCACCACGGAAAAAGAGGTCCGATTGCCATAGCGCTCACAGAAGATCATCCCCACCAGCAATTCTCCATCCCAGGCGGTCCAGATCACGTTGCCCTCGCGGGAGAGTTTCTCCGGGCGCAAACGGCGGAAATTGTTCAAAGCTCTGCGAGTGATATGGTTATCGGCATTTAATTTAATCAGGCGCAAAATGTCGGCCCGGTATTGTAAGAAGTCGTCCTCCGTTATCTGCCGGTAGGTAATCATCCAATTACCCCCTTTCACCTGCCTCACGCGCAAGATACCGCACATAGGCTGTCATGGTCTGTAGCCCCTTCCGCCTAATCCCCGGTTCATCAAAACGCATCGGTTTAGCATTGGCTTCGAAGAACCAAGGATGACCATTGTTATCCAAGCCTATATCCATAGACATCTCCCCAAACAGCCCGCCATAGCCCTTTTCAACTGCCGGCGCAATCTGCATGGCCAAAAGGGCAACCTTTTCACGCACCCGATCGGCTTCGGCACCAAAGACAGCCGGCAACACATCGGCCGCCGAGGCAATATAACCGCCGTTGGGCACGTGGGTAGTGATACCACCCTTACTGGCAACCCGTACTCCCATACCGGTTACTTGCCACTGCCCGGCTCCATTCTTTTGCGCCAGCAACCTTATGTCAAAGGTTCTTCCCCTATATCGGGCCAAGGGAATCGCCTGCTGCACAATATAACTCTGCTTGCCCATACGCCGCTCCAGCCGCGACCAAAGCTCTCCCAATGCTGAACCGCGTATCACCCTATTGGCATTGCCTTGACGATAACGCAACTCCCAATCATTGCCTCGCAATTCGACAGTCATAATGCCTTGCCCAGCAAAAGCATGCCTTGGTTTCAGATAAACCCGACCAAATTGTTTTAAAGCAGCTTTAATATCGTCCCTTCTTCGCACCAAGTTCGTCCAGGGCAAATGGGGGCGAATAGCAGCTTCCTTAGTTAACATTCGATACAGGTCGTATTTATTTAGGAATCTAGCATTATAATAAGGAATCCCTCTGGTCAGTAGACGGCGCTTCACCTGCTTTACAGCAGCACTTGCTTCTAGTTGCCGATTAGGTACCCGATTATAAACCACTTGCGGCAAGGGAAAGTTACCTGCCCGCCATCTACCCCCTACATAGCGATAACCTCTTACTACCCCCCGCGACCAATTGACCTGGTCCGGTGTAAATACATAGGCAGTCAGACCTGCCTCACGACAGGCCTGCTGCACGAAGCGGAACATTTCCCGGTTCCCTGGGACCGGACCTTTACCGGCCGTCAAGATACCTAAAATTGGCCTCCGCATCAACTCACTCCCCTATCAAAACCAGCCAAACTAGCTGCGTAATCGCATAGATAGAGCATTGATTTCCAGCGATCCTGCCGATTCCAGGCCGTAGCAAAAACCGCCCGCCCGGGCTTGCTATTGGCTTCAAACATGGCCACCCGCCCCTGCGCCGTCAGCCCAATGTCTAAACCAATTTCACCCAATTCTAGGGCCGTTACCCTTTCTACCGCTAAAGCTAAGTCGATAGCAGCAGCTTCTATACGCTCTCGTATTTCTTCAGCCTGATTACCGAAGGCATAGCGCAGGGCCCGATTTAAGGGAATTACTCTTCCTCCGTTGGCCACATGGGTAGTTATGCTACCGTAGCCGGCAATCTTAGCCGACGAACCACAGGGAACCCATTGCCGTTGACCATTTTTATAGAGGGTCACTCGGACGTCAAAGGGGCGTCCCCGATAGTTGGCTAATGCGATTCCTTCCTGTATCACATAGCTACGGGGTGCCATAGCCCGGCGAATGAGGGCTGCCGCCTGCGCCCAACTGCCCACCACATGCTGGTAGTTTCTGTTCGCCTTACGAAAGGACACCTGATAACCTTGCCGACGCCGCCGCATAACCCGCACAATTCCCTGCCCCTTGCTACCTCCGTTGGGCTTTAAGTAGACCGACGGATAGCGGCCAAGAAAATGACGAACCTGCTGCATGTTGAGCATGGGTTGGGTTTCGGGCAAATACTTTTGTGCTTGTTCATCGCGCCTTAGCAGCCGATGAATACGCCATTTATGAAAGAACCGGCGGTTAAAAATGGGGATATTGGCCCGCTCCAAGGTCCGCTTACAACTCCTGGTACTGCGCAGCAGCTCTCCTCCCCGGTTAGGAATCCGATTTTATACAACATCGGGCCAAGGGACCCTAACTCGCCGCACTACTCCATTTACTAGCCCCCAACCCTCTAACTCTCGTACACTCGGCCGTAGGCTGGTGGGCCGAAATACCACCGCCATCATACCGCGGCTAGCTGCCGCCCTCATTACCGACCGGAAATAGGGTGTCATTTGCCATGTGGTCATGATACCAATCAGCGGGCCAAAACGAATTAAACGCCGTTCCCCATCTAAATGGTAAAACCAACGCCGTGGAACCAACCTCAGCGCACGTAATAAAGATGCGGGCAGTTGCCAAACATCTTCCTCTCCCCCCTGCACTCGCATCCGGCGATGGGCACTGCCGAAAGCAAAAGTGACAATTTCCCCCGTCCGCCAGCCGGCCTGTGCCAATAGGCTCCGTGGCAAGATGCAAGTAGATTCTCTACGGCCAATAACCCTTACCACACCTGTGTGCCCCATCCGCCGCTCACCTCCCCCGACTCTGTTGCTTACTTCGTTGTTCACTAAGATATTTGGCATACTCCATCAGAGTACGTACCACCCTTTGTCGCCCTGCCCGGTCTCCCATTAGCAAAAAGACCTTACGCCCCGGTTTGGAATTGACCTCGATAATCCATAGCTTCCCTTCATTATCTATTCCTAGATCTAATCCCAGGTCACAAAGGGGCCCGGCATGTCGATCCATGACCTCGGCCACCCTCAGGGCCAAGGCATCGATTTCCTGTTCCATTTGCTCCGCCCGTTCGGGAAAATATCGCTGCAGGAGGCCTGGTACCGAATAGGCTCGCCCTCCGGTGTGCAAGTTGGAGGTTATGCGTCCCGGGCGGCCAACCCGCACTGCCTTCCCCGACACTTGCCATTTTCCCTCGCCATTTTTCTGGACTATACAGCGGATATCAAAGGGACGGCCGTGCAAATAGTTCAGTTTGAGCCCTTGTTGAATCAAATAGCGGCGGTTTAATCCTCCCAGCGATGCAACTACCGCCGCCAATGATCGGGCCCGTAAGCGGGGGCGCCCAACGCGGTCCACAATATAACCCCCTCGCCAATGGCGGATACAAGCGATACCTGTGCCGCCACTGCCGTAAATCGGTTTGACATAGAGCGTCTCATAACGGCTCAGCATATGAGCCAGATTACGAACACTGGCTAACCTGGTCTCCGGCAAATGGGGGCGCAGATCTTCATAACGACGAACAATCCGATACATTTGCCACTTGCCGCGCAACCCCCGCCCCATCATAGTCACTCGAAAAGCTTTGCGCATACGCGCTACTTGCCCGAAATACAAGCTCCACATTCCGCGGCTAGGGAATAGACGGTCGTAGACTATGCGTGGTACCGGATAATATCTTCCTTGCCAACCGACACCCCTTCTGTAAGTAAAACCGAGTACTCGACGCTGTCCCCAGTTGATGTCTAGGGGGCTAAAAACAATCAATCGCATACCTACTTGGTGAGCAGCATAAGATAGTTCCCGTAAAAACCGTCCTTCAGGAAAGGGGCGTACACCTGGTCTACGGGTAGTCATTACTCCCACTAATGTTCGGCTTGCCGCCACATTATCCACCCCTCACGTAAGCTCCTTTTAATTCCAGAAACAAGGATATGACATTACCGTAATACAATATATGCTTTAGTAAAAACCCTGTGCTCAAGCACGACGCCGCCTCCGCGGTCTCAACAAGCGCCAAGTCCGGCGAATATCATTGGAAGTCCGCCACCGTTTGTTCTGCTCTATATAACGGAAAAGGGCTTCTATTTCATTGGCATAGTTCTGGTAGGTGGGTAAGGAACGAATGTGGGCCATGGTCGTCGGTATTTCAGCACGAAAGTATTCCTGGTCGGCTTGTCGAAATGCCAATTTGGCCTCGGGCCGGGCAAAAAAATCATAGCGTAATCGGTGCCAATGGCATCCGATCACCTTTGCTAAACAAAGGGCACCGCGGGCATAGACCGGACTAACCAACCAGCTGGGTATCACCCGGTATTCAAAGCCCCCATGGGTCTTCCGGCGATAATCGCCCAACCATCCGTATTTCCTGCGGCGACTACGCGCCGCTGCTGGATTTTCTAGCATCAAAAAAATAACGGCCAAATAGTTATCTAAAGCCCGCAACAAGGGACTGGTAGGCAACATACTAAAATGGATATGGCCACCAACCGGTAGCTGGCTAAAGGGCAAGGTTCCTGCCCGCCACTGAATATAAGGATTCGGCACCATGCGATTGGCTTTTCGTAAGGCCTTGATAATACCCTCATAAAGCTCTAAAGGGCACTCGGTTGGGGTAGGTCTAACCTCGGCCAATGGATAGCCGGAACGCCCCACCTTTACCCGCCGGGCGTCACAACCGACAGTACCTTGCATGGGAAAATAGTCGGAGGCAAAAATCATACGCCCCGTACGGGCGTCACGTAGTGCAAATTCGGGATCTGCGCCGAGTAAATAAGAGGGGCATTTGTGCATGAAAGAAGTTAAGAAGCCCTTGGCCCAATACACCTCCATGCGTTTCACCCATGCTTGAATATGCTTTGCATATGCCGACGCTATCGCCCTTCCCATGCGGGGACAGGCATTGATATTGATGACATATAATGTCCCTCTACTGCTGATGCCGATTTCTACTGCCCCCACATCAAGGCCGGCAGTATAAAGGGCTTTCACCGCCAACTCTCCTACACGGCGCGCTTCCTGCGAACTATTAGGCCGAACTATAATCGTGCGCCGACGCCCAATCT
>JAAYGE010000121.1 GCA_012727835.1 Bacillota bacterium | reverse complement strand
CCATATGGGCAGTTACGGTGCCCGTATCTATGTGGCCCCCTATAGCGAGCCGATTCGTCCCGACGCCGCTCCGCTAGTTTGGCGTGAGCTATCCTGGTATGGGGCCCACATGGCTTATAAACTGGAAGAGGCCGGGCTGGATGGGGTGCTCAACGGTGCCCAGTTCCCCGGCTGGGGGCATTTCGGCTACCATTGGATTACCAACCACCACAATATAGCCGGTATGCTCACCGAGTCGGCTAACGCCAAGTTGGCTACCCCACTATATATCGATCCGTCCCAATTGCGTGGCGCCGGCAAAACCATGCCCGCCTACGAGGCGCAAACCACCTTCCCCAATCCTTGGCCGGGGGGCTGGTGGCGTCTGCGGGATATCGTGGAGCGGCAAAAGGTGGCGGCGTGGGCCCTGCTGGATGCGGCGGCTCGCAATAAAGAGACGGTTTTGTGGAATAGCTATCTTAAAGCCAAGCGGCAAACCGAGCGGGGGGCAGCCAGCAAAGTTCAAGCCTACATAATTGCTCCCGAGCAACACGATCCCCTGACGGCTCGCAAGTTGGTGCAGGTATTGCTTAATCAGGGGATTGAAGTGCACCAAGCTACCAGCCAGTTTACCGCCGATAATCGAGTCTACCCGGCGGGCACCTACCTGGTCTTCATAGCCCAACCCAAGTATGGGGTCATTAAGCAACTGCTGGGACAGAAGCAACGCTACCCGCAAACCGCTTGGACCAAGAATCCGGATGGTTCTATCGCCGTATTTGATACGGCTTCCGATACGGTGGCCGAATATATGGGTGTGGATTTAGTAGAGGCCGGCGGGCCCATCATGGGTGAGTTTAAGGTTGTCGAGGAATTGGCACCTTTACGTGCCCAGGTTTACTCTCCGGGCTCCTTCGGTTATGTGTTTGCCGGCCACTTAAACGACAGCTATCGCTTGGTTAACCACCTATTGTACTCGCAAGTGCCCGTGTGGCGCATCGAAAGTGAGCTTTTCTTGGACGACCAAGTATTAGCACCAGGAGCCTTCTACATCGAGAGTGCGGCCCTAGACCGGGCCAAACCGCTGGCCAATGAGTTGGGTATCGACCTCTATGGGCTAACGGCCGAGTATACTGGGCCCAAGTTTGCCCTGCAACCCCTGCGGGTGGGGCTCTTCCAGCGCTACCTGGGCGGCAATGCCGATGAGGGCTGGACGCGGCTCGTTTTTGAGAAATTCGAGCAGCCCTATACCACGGTAATGCCACAGGAGATAAAAGCCGGCAACCTGCGGGAGAAATACGATGTCTTGGTGTTCCCCAGCGATTGGGAGCCAATGATCGTCGATATTACCATTCCAGGTAATGAACGGGCTTCCCGCCTGCTCAGCTGGTATGGCGATTCCATCCCACCCCAGTACAAGGAGGGCATCGGCCAAGAGGGGGTAGAAGCCCTGCGGGCCTTTGTGGCCGCCGGTGGCCGTTTGGTGGCTCTAAACAATACTTGCGATTTTGCCATCAAGGCCTTTAAGCTGAAGGTGCAAAACGTGGTGGCCGGCTTGGGTCCGAAAGACTATAACACCCACGGTTCTACCCTCCATGTGCAGATCGATACCAATGATCGCCTCGGTTTAGGCATGCCGGAAGATGCCCTGATCTTCAGCTGGGATAGCCCCGTGTTACAGATCAACGACAACTTCCGGGCGGAGAATTTCCGGGTGATAGCCCGTTATCCTCAGGAGAATATCTTAGAGAGTGGACTGTTGGTAGGAGAAGAGCGCCTGGCTGGTAAGGCAGCCCTGGTGGCGGCCCGCTATGGCCAGGGCGAAGTAGTGCTTTTCGCCTTCCCACCCCAGCATCGGGGCCAGACCCACGGCACCTTTAAACTGCTCTTTAATTGCTTGCTGTAGATATGGTGTAGGTTAAGAACCGCAATGTAGGAATACCCGTAGGGGCCGCCCGCTGGTCGGCCCGCCAATGTTTGCCATGGGTGGGCACGGCACCGCGGCGCCCCTGCGAAACACGTAAGGTACGGGTTAATTACCGCAATGTGGTAATATGTGTAGGGGGCCGCCCGTTGGTCGGCCCGCCAATGTTTGCCATGGGTGGATGCGGCACCGCGGCGCCCCTGCGAAACACGTAAGGTACGGGTTAATTACCGCAATGTGGTAATATG
>JAAYGE010000011.1 GCA_012727835.1 Bacillota bacterium | reverse complement strand
GAAGAGCGATAAAGAGACCGATACCGGTAGTGACAGCCATCTTTAAGCTGTGAGGGATACCATTAACAATGGCTTCGCGCACATTAGTCAGAGTTAGTAAGAAAAATAGAATACCGGAAGTCATAACTACGGCTAAGGCCCCTTGCCAGCCTACCTTGGGAGCAACCGTATAGGCGAAGAAGGCGTTCAGGCCCATTCCTGATGCTAAAGCGAAAGGATAGTTGGCATAGAGCCCCATAAGAATGCTAGACAAGCCTGCGGAAATATCGGTGGCCACCAGTACGGCCCCTTCGTCCAGTCCTGCCGCCGACAGAATAGCGGGGTTAACGATGATAATATAGGCCATGGTCATAAAAGTAGTGATGCCGGCCAGGACTTCTGTTTTTACATCTGTGTTGTTTTCCTTGAGTTTGAATAGTTTCTCCAGCATTGACCCTTCCTCCTCTTTTCGCTAGATTAGGTTCCCGACCCTGCCTCTAGTGTTTCCACCGTTGGAAAAAATTAAGCCCGGGTGGGGAGCTTCGTATGAAACCTCCCCGCCCGGGCTTTTATCCCACCGGTGTAGTCCCGCATTAAAACTGCGGGACCTACGTCGCTCGGTCCAGACTGGCGAAAACGCCACGGAACCCTAGACGCACTTTCCATAGAATATAAAGTTATTCTATTCCTAATCTCAGGCCCATCATAGCACCGATAATTTGGCTCGTCAAGCGGTTACTTAAAATTGGCCATGTTAGCGCTCATCACTCCTAGCAATCCTCTTTTTTTTCAACATCTACCCTAATTCTTTTAAAGACCTTATTGACACTTTTTAAGCTCTAACTTACACTTATGTAAATAGGATAACAATTTAGGAGGTGTGCAAATTGCCAACCACCACCGAGTTCATTACCCTGCGCGATGGGTGTCGACTGGCTACCGACATCTATCTGCCGGAGGGCAACGCAGAACGCTTTCCCGTATTGCTGATGATGACTCCCTATGGGCGCCAAGGCTTAGGCGTGTTGGCCCCACCCTTCGTTGCTGCCGGTTATGCCGTGATAATCCAAGACGTAAGGGGGCGGGCCGACGCGGACGGCGTATTTCGGCCCATCGCCCAAGAAAAGGAGGATGGGCCCCAAACAGTGGAATGGATAAAACGACAGCCCTGGTTTGATGCCGAGGCCGGAATCGGCATCATTGGTGCCTCCTATCTGGGCGAGGTGGGACTGGCCCTGGCTGCACGCTGCCCCGAGGTGCGCGCCATGCTCAATGTGGGAGCCATGGCCGACTTCTATGACGTTTCCCATCAGGGTGGCGCGTTGAAGATCCATCACGCCCTGCCTTGGACCATCATCACCAGTCGCTCGCCCCAGCCCAGCCTAAAGGGGGATCATTGGCTAGCAACCTATGCCACTTGGCCACTAAAAGAGGCCGCGGCTGCCGCTGGTTTCCCCAATCCCCTCTGGGATGAGGCCGTAGCTCACCCCAGCCGGGACGAGTACTGGGACGCCTGGAGCGTCCGCGACGATCTGCCGCTAGTAGACATTCCCATCCTTCATTTTTCCGGTTGGTACGACGTCTGTCTGGATGCAACCCTGCAGTTGTATACCTATTTCCAGCAGAAAGCAACCGCTCCACAACAGCTTTTTATCGGTCCTTGGAGCCATAACGGCGTGCTCAGCGGCCAGCAAAGCCTGGCAGGAGTTGACTTTGGCCAAGAATCAGCCAGCCAGGTCATCCCCCGTGCCCTTGCCTGGTTTGATCACTACCTGAAACAAGGGAGCAACTCCCCGCCCGCGGGAGCCCCAGTAAACATCTGGCTTAACGGCGATAACCGCTGGCTTACCAGCCAACAATGGCCACCGGCGGAGACCACAACCGCTAAACTGCACCTGAGCGCGGACGGCACACTGCTGCCTGAGCCGACAGCCTCTGGCAGCTCCACCTTCATTCACAATCCGGAGAACCCGGCACCAACTCTGGGAGGTTCGGTCTGGGAATTTCCTACCGCCGGCCTCAACCCGGGACCGGTCGATCAATCGCCACTCTTGCAACGTAGCGACATCCTCTACTTCCGAACTCCGAAGCTTTCCGCTCCCTTGACTCTAGCTGGGCCGGCCGAGTGCCGCCTGTTTGCCTCCATCAACGGCGAAACGGCCGACTTCGTTGTTCGCCTGGTAGATGTGTTACCCGACGGCCAGTGCCGTTTCGTGGCCGATGGCATCCTGCGCGCCCATTACCGGGCAGGCGACCACGCAATCCAGCCCGTGCGACCAGGCGTAATTGAGGAATATAGCGTAGACCTCTGGGCAGTGGGCCATACCTTTCAGCCAGGGCATCGCCTGGGCTTGATCATATCGGGAGCCTCCTTCCCCAAGTGGGACATCAACCGCGGTACCCTGAGCGGCCATATTCGCCCCTGCCAGCAGACTATCTACTTTGGAGAGGCTTATCCATCAGCCCTAATCTTTCACCAGCTAAAGTAGGAACTGTCCCATTAGGGGCCTCTAATCCCCCGACCCTCAGGCATTTAGAAAAATGCAGGGCTGTCGCAACAGCCGTTGCGACAGCCCCTTTCGACCTTACTAGTCATGAGCTTGGAGGAGATTTCTAGCCAGAGTTACTTCATTTCGCCCGTGAAGTAGAGAAAATAGGCTTTCTTGCGCGCACCACCATAATAACTGGGAGTTCGTCGTCGTTGTCCTCTCTTTCATAAAACCCATCGATGACAAAACCGTTGTCAAAGCAGAGATTAAAGATGGTCTGCAAAGGACGATGGTAGTAATTTTGCAGCACCGGCTGGCCACGAATGGCCTCGCCCTTATGCAGACAAGAAGTCAAGTATTTATCAGTGGGCCGCTGAAAACAGGGATGATGGGTGGCAAAAACAAAGATGCCGCCGGGGCAGAGCAATTCGGCCACCGCCTTAAATAGGGGTTCGATATGGGCAATATCCATAATAGCCATTAGCGACACTGCCTTATTAAACTTCCTATCGGTTTTCAGGGTTAATAGACTATCATAATCGGCAGCATCACACACCGAAAAGGTGATTCTATCTAACAGGGCCCGCCTTCTTCTCTTAGCGTGCTCAATCATCCTTTCGCTGAAATCGAAGGCCACCACTTCTGCCCCCTGTTCCGCCATACGGGCAGAGAAGTTGCCCGTACCGCAAGCAATGTCGAGGATATAATCGCCCGGCTGCACCTGCAGCAACTTTTCCACCAAGGGGCGGACGATTTCCCGGTGGAAAGCATTAGAGTGGTCCCCCATGTAAGCATCCCAAAAATCCGCGTTGGCTTCCCAGATAGCCTTGTCCTTAAACGTATCCATAGGCCTCTTGCCACCTCCTATCCTTTTTCCTAGACCGCTTCCGCATGGGACTCGGCCCTAACCGCCTGGGCGGCGGCTTAGCTATAGACACCTACCGTGGGAGCCAATAGAACGGCCACTAAAACCATTACCACCCGCAACGAGGTGGCCGTGCCTATGAGGCCTAACCCCGGCCCTCCCGCCGTCTGCCCAATGGCATCCATCTGCCCATGCATAGAGAGCACCGTGGCCCGTACCCGACTTTCCACGTGCCGGTTAATCCAGACGCTGATTAAAGGCCGCTTTAAGTCCACCACCACCGTGATAATCAAGAAAGCGATAGTGGCCACAAGAAAACTGGGTGCCAAACCGAAGACTAGCATGAACAACAGGTGGAGGACACTTAGGGTCAGCAGATAGCGGCTGACCCGGCTGTCGGTGCTGGTATGTAAATGCCGACGAGCCCAGGTTAAAACACCGATACTAAACAATTTACCGCTCAGGTTAAGCAAACCAAACCAGAAAACCGGCTGCCAATCCCCCAGCAGTGGTAGGGTGATAGTCTGCAAAAAATGGGCTTCCCAAAGGCGGTCAAAGCCTTCTGAGGCGGCACCGGCAAAGAAGGAGGCGATCATCAGTAGCATCAACACCTGCTTACCACGGACAGCCCTCATGCCAGCCCCAAAAGTCTGGCCGATGGCTGCCGCCAGCGTATTTTCTCCGCGAGGAGCCGGACGGAAATTTTTCTCCTGCATGTTCCGAATGGCGAAAAATCCGAGACCGGCATGGACAAGGGCACCCAACAGAAAGGGCAAATGCAAAGCCCAGCTGGATAGGGCAACGCTGATTCCCATGCCTAAAAGGCCGGCCATCTGGGCCAACTGGCTAGCCCGTAGGAATACGGCGCTAGTGTTAGCTTCGCCGATTTCATCGGTAACCCAAGCTTCTAAAGAGCCACTGATACAAGTTACGCCCACCCCCCGGATCACTTCACCTAGCAGCAACAGGCTAAACAAGGGAAAGGCGGCCGGCAAGAAACTCTCCGCCATCCAGGGAATTAGCCCCATCAATAGACTGGCGCTACCAATGAGGAAGATACCGATAATTACTGAAAGGCGCCGGCTGTAGAGATCGGAAATTAAACCGGTTGGAAGTTCACAGAGCAATACGGTAATTTGATGGGCAGTGCCAATGAGCACCAACTGTAGGGGGTTCAACCCAAAATAGGTAATATGATAGATGGCAGCCAACGTATACATGATGTCGTCGGCCATGGAAAGGACTACCCGGTTGATAATAAAGACTTTCGCCGCATCCTTTTGTTTTACCATTGCAAAACTCCTACAAAGCACGTCTAAAACCCTTTCCCGTCTACGCCTGCTACTGCAGGCCTACAGCCCATCCAACGGTGCTTAGAAACGGGATAAATCTTTCTCGGAGGGGGTTGCACCTTGGTCTCTCGCTGCGGCAAAGATTTCTTGTACCGCCCGCCAGATGGCTTCCGAGCCCTCCTGCACGTGACGATTGTTATCCAGTAACATCTCGTAGGAAACACTATGGACTCGCCAAGCATGGTAGTCGGTCAAGTGATTTTGTAAAATTGGTTCTAAACGATCTATGGCGGCAGCGAATTTTGCCTCCGGCGTCTCCCGCGCCTCAAACTCCTGCCAAAGGGCTATAAACTCCTCCTTTTGATCCGGGGGCAGAAGGCCAAAGATCCTTTCGGCAGCCGCCTTTTCTTTAGCCTGGGCCAAGGCTCTATTTTTCTGGTCATACACAATTACATCGCCCGCATCGATCTCCACGATATCATGAATCAACACCATCTTGATTACCTTGGTCACATCAATTTGCTCATTGGCGTGCTCGCTGAGTACCATGGCCATCACTGCCAGGTGCCAAGCATGCTCCGCGCCATTTTCATAACGAGAGCTGTCAAATAGCTTTGTTTTTCTAAAGACGTGCTTAATCTTGTCTATCTCAATCAGAAACTCAATTTGTTGCTTTAGTCGTTCCACTTTGTTTTTTCCTCCTATCTACCCAACCATTGGGTGGTCAGTGTAAACTTAAAATAGCGAAATTGTTGTTCTCCTAACAATCATATCGTATAAAGGGGAGCTTGCCATGCTCCTTATTGGCAAAGACAAGGCATTTGCACCAAATGGAGGGATACTATTGAGAAAGGTTTCAAGGTTATGGGCTAGAATCACCATTCTGCTGGCAGGGGCAGGTATCGCTCTCCTCTGTGTAGGCTTCTTCACCCCTGCACCACCGCGCACAGTAGGTTATTTAGCCGGCGCCTGCATTCTTACAGCCCTTGGCATCAAATATTTCGGTCTCCGCTGTTCCTATTGTGGCTGGGGCGGCATGATTCCCCGCTGGAGCAGGCCCGAGACTATCCATTGTCCTAAGTGCGGAAAGATTCCCGAGTATGACCGATAGCATGATTCTTGAGCCAGTTTCTTGACTCCAGTAGCCGACTATGGGAGACAAAATCATGTCTTTATCTAAAATAAAGTAATATAAACGAGAGCCGCATGCTTTAGTGAGCGGTCCAGCGCAGATGCTACCGGCTGCTGGAAGGGAGGCGTCCCAACCTGTTCCCACGCAAGCTTACACTGGGTTCCCTACATGAATGCCTTTTCCCTAGCGGTAAAGCAAAAGGGGAACGCAAAAGCGCTCCCCTCTAAGTCTCCACCTTAAACGGGGCCAGGCAGCTGAAGCACCCTGGCTGGTGTTACTCCCACTCTATAGTTCCCGGCGGTTTAGAGGTAATATCGTAAACTACCCGATTGACGCCCTTTACCTCCGCCACAATCCGCTGGGCCATCCGCTCCAGCAGGTCATAGGATAGTCGGGCCCACTTGGCCTCCATAGCGTCCAGGCTGTTGACAGCACGGATAGCAATCAGATGGGCGTAGGTACGCTGATCACCGCTGCCTCCCACCGTTTGCACGTCGGGCAAAACGGCAAAGGCCTGCCAAATGGAACGATAAAGCCCTGCCCGTTTTATTTCCTCCACTACTATGGCATCGGCCTGTCGCAGAATCTCCAATTTCTCGGCGGTCACTTCTCCTAAGCAACGTACCGCCAGGCCGGGGCCGGGGAAAGGGTGCCTATGGACGATACTCTCCGGCAAGCCTAATAATGCACCCACTTCCCGCACTTCGTCTTTGAATAGCTGCCGCAACGGTTCTACCAACTCAAAGGTTAAATCGTCGGGTAACCCGCCCACATTATGATGGGATTTAACCAAGGCAGCTCCCACACCGCTTTCAATCACATCGGAGTAGATAGTGCCCTGCACCAGAAAGCCTGCATCACCTAGACGCCGGGCTTCGGCTTCAAAGACGCGGATAAATTCGGCGCCAATGATTTTTCGTTTTGCTTCCGGATCGGTAACGCCAGCTAGGGCGGTCAAGAATCGCTGACGAGCATCAACGGCCACCAGTCGCATCTGCAGCTGGTTACCAAAAATCTC
Organism: Bacillota bacterium; assembly: GCA_012727835.1. The sequence continues at coordinate 1,172 of JAAYGE010000011.1, read as the reverse complement.
GATGACCTCTTCGGCTTCACCCTGGCGCATCAGCCCATGATCTACAAATATACTGGTCAATTGGTCGCCCACCGCCTTATGCACCAACAGGGCTGCCACCGCCGAGTCGATACCGCCACTCAAACCACAGATGACTTTGGCGTCACCAACCTGGGTTTTGATGCGGGCTACCGCCTCGTCAATAAAGCTGCTCATGGACCAATCGGCTTGGCAATGGGCCTGATCGAAAAGAAAATGCTTTAATTCGGCATCGCCGAGGCCGGTGGCCGGTGCTGTTAGGGTAGGAACCTCCAACTGGGAGAAACGGTGAACCAGTTGCTGGTCAGCCGGCTCTCCGACAATAATTAGCGCCTGTGGCCTGACTGCTTGACTCCGTTCCCAGGCTGTTTCATAGGACCAAACTTCGCTATATACCTGCAATGATCTGATCTGACGGGCGATTTGCTGCGCCTGTCGTCCCCCAAAATCAACTACAACTACCACTTGCCGCTGTAGTGAGGACAAAATAGCACCTCCCACCTCTTGTAAAAGCTGGCCTGATTATAACAATGCCAGGAACTGACGTCAAATACTCCTGACAGCAAAAGGCCCCGTGCGGTCAAAACCGCGACGGGGCCGAGATAAGGTGAAGTTTACATCATATCCATGCCTGCGCCGCCCATGGCCGGATTGGCATTATTGGCTGGCGGCTCCGGCTTATCGGCCACCAGACTCTCGGTGGTGAGAACCATGGAGGCGATGCTAGCAGCATTCTGTAAGGCAAAGCGAGTGACCTTAGCCGGGTCGACGATACCCTGCTTCATCATATCTACAAATTGGCCGTTGCGTGCATCATAGCCCCAACCGGCTGGCTGTTCTTTAGTCTTATCAACGATAACGGCGCCTTCCAAGCCTGCGTTGTCGGCAATCTGGCGTACCGGCTCTTCTAAAGCGCGACGTACAATGGCTACGCCCGTTGCTTCATCGCCTTCTACTTCAATCTTATCCAGAGCAGAGGTTACGGAGAGTAGGGCTACGCCGCCGCCAGGCACCATACCTTCTTCCACACCAGCACGAGTGGCAGCTAGAGCATCTTCTAAGCGGCTCTTTTTATCCTTCAGTTCTACTTCGGTGGCCGCACCAACGTGAATTACGGCTACACCACCGGCCAGTTTAGCTTAGCGTTCTTGTAG
>JAAYGE010000120.1 GCA_012727835.1 Bacillota bacterium | reverse complement strand
TCGCTGGTCATCCATCCGGCCAGCACCACTCACTCACAGCTCAGCCCCGAGGATCAGCTTAAGTCGGGCGTAACTCCTGATCTAATCCGCCTTTCCGTCGGCCTAGAGCATGTGGACGACTTAATTGCCGACCTCGAACAGGCGCTGGCGGCAGTAAGTAACTAGGAGGTTCGTCCTATGCCCGTGATTATACCGAATGATCTGCCGGCAGCCCGTACCTTGGCGGCAGAGAATATCATCACCATGACCAAGTCCCGGGCAAATCGGCAGGGTATCCGACCGCTTAAGATTGCCATCATCAACCTGATGCCCACCAAGGAAACAACGGAGACGCAACTGTTGCGGGTGCTGGGGAACACGCCGCTACCCGTTGAAGTGGTGCTGGTGCGCCTGGATACCCACCAGAGCCGTAATACACCTACGGAGCACTTGCAGCGCTTTTATCGGCCCTTCTCCAGCATCATGACAGAACCTCTCCATGGATTGGTGATCACTGGGGCACCAGTAGAGCATTTGCCGTTTGAGGAGGTCATCTATTGGCAGGAACTGGTCGCCATCCTGGAATGGAGCCGTCGGCGCAACTTGCCCACTTTTCATATCTGCTGGGGTGCCCAAGCCGCTTTGTACTGGCATTACGGTATCGCTAAGCGTCAGTTGCCCAAGAAGTGCTTTGGTGTCTTTCCGCACCGGGCGGTGGTGCCCAACTGCCGACTGCTGCGCGGTTTTGATGACTACTTCCACATACCGCACTCACGGCATACTACCGTGCTGCAGTCGGATATTGAGCGAGTAGACGAGCTGCAGGTAGTGGCCAGCTCAGAGGAAGCGGGGGTGGGGCTGATTGTCTCCCGCGACGGACGCGAGGTTTATGCCACCGGCCATTCCGAATACGAGGCTGACACATTAGCGAAGGAATACGCCCGCGATTTGGCGCGCGGGCTAGATATCGAGCTTCCGGTAACTATTTCCCCAATGACGACCCGGCGCAGCCACCGCTGGTCAGCTGGCGTAGTCATGGACACCTGCTCTTCTCCAACTGGCTCCATTACTACGTCAGTCGACGCAACAGAGCAGGAATTGACATGCATGGCGAGAAAATAACCCTGAGACTAGGGAGGAGGATACCATGCATACAAGGAAAATCGCTCTACTAGGATTTGGCACAGTGGGCCAAGGTCTATGGCAGTTGTTGCATACGAATAAAGCTGAGATTCGGCGCCGCGGTGGTGCAGAAGTTGAGGTGGCCCGCATCCTGGTGCGCGATCTGGGCAAGGCCCGGGCCGTGGAGGCTCCAGCTGATTTGTTTACCACCGACTACGCTGATATCCTAGCCACACCCGATGTGGAAGTAGTTGTGGAGATGATGGGCGGCATTGAACCGGCCAATAGCTATATTCGGCAAGCGCTGCAGAACGGTAAGCATGTGGTCACTGCCAACAAAGCTTTGATGGCCAGTCACGGTGCCGAGTTGGTTGCTCTTGCGACTAAAGCTGGCGTCTCTTTGCGTTACGAGGCGGCCGTCTGTGCGGCTATCCCTATTATTAATGTGTTGCAGTCCAGCTTGGCAGCGGAGCGGATTACCTGGCTGGCGGGAATTCTAAATGGTACCAGCAACTATATTCTCTCCCAGATGTACAACCAAGGGGTTTCATATACAGAGGCACTTAAGCAGGCACAGCAGCTGGGCTATGCGGAAGCCGATCCCAGTTTCGATGTGCAAGGGATAGATGCGCTACACAAGCTATGTATCCTTACCCGTTTGGCCTATGGGGTGGACGTTCCCATCGATGCCATTCATTGTGTCGGTATTACCGACATTAAGCCCGAGGATGTGCACTATGCCGCTGAACACGGGTTACGCATCAAATTGTTGGCTGTGGCTCGACGGGTGGGAGAACAGCTGGAGCTGCGGGTCACCCCAGCCATGATTCCTGCCGAGCACGCCCTGGCTAAAGTCAATGATGCGGGCAATGCTGTATTGGTGCAGGGCGAGGCGGTAGGTGAACTGCTGTTCACCGGCCCGGGGGCCGGCGGGCTGCCCACCGGTAGCGACGTGTTAGCGGATGTGGTGGCTGTCTTGCGCCCGGCAGGGCAGTCGCTGAAGGGCGAACCGGTCGAGGAAAAACCGGCTACTCCGGCGGATTTGATAGACGTGGGGAGACAACCGGCCAACTGGTATTTGCGGCTGCAGTGGGCTGGATCAGCCAACCATTCGGAACAACTGCTATTAGCCTTAGAGCAACAGTGCCTGGTGGGGCAGGAGCCGTCGGTAACTAGCACTGGTGGGCAAGGCCGACTACAGATGCGCATTCCCGGAGTAACCCAAGTGCAGCTGGAGAGGGTGCTTGCAACGACGGCCGCGTCCCTTAGAGTGGAGCTAGATCACCATCTGATGCGTATTGAGGACCTTTCAGGTTGTTGTACAGCAGGGCCGTTGGCATAAGACTGCTTTTGCGACAGCCCCTATTATTCTCAACGAAACAAGGTAGAGCAGTATGCCCACTAAAAAAGGCACGCCAATGGCGTGCCTCTTTTGCTATCTTACTTTCCTAACTCCATGAATGCTTCAATCACTGCGTCCACCTCGGCTTCCGTCGTGGTATAGCCCACGCTGATGCGGGTTGTGCCGTGGGGATAGGTGCCGATAGCCTTATGGGCTAGGGGAGCACAGTGTAGGCCGGGGCGCGTGAGGATGCCATACTGGCGTTCCAGCACCACCGACAGTTCGGCCGAGTCATACCCCTCCAAGTTAACCGACAACACTCCCAAGCTGTTAGGCGGCGAGTAGAGGGTGAGCCCGGGTACCTGTTGGAGCCCGGCGCGCAAGCGCTCGGTTAAAGCTGCTTCCCTCTGGCGCAGGTGCTCTCGGCCCAGTTCATTGAGATAGTTCACAGCAGCTCCTAAACCGGCAATGCCGATGGTATTAGGAGTGCCGGCTTCCAAGCGGGCGGGCATAAATTCGGGTTGGTGCAATTCATGGGAAATGCTACCGGTGCCGCCCTCCCGCCAGAAGGCCAATTCCACCTCGGGGCTTACATACAGAATGCCGGTGCCTTGCGGACCCAACAAACCCTTATGACCACTGCAGGCCATGGCGGCTGGCTTTAGCTTTTGCACATCGATGGGCAGCAGCCCGCCCGTTTGGGCACAATCCAACACTAGTTTGATGCCCCGGCTTTGGCAGATTTCGCTTACCGCCTCGATATCAATCACGGCGCCGGTCACATTGGAGGCGTGGGTGGTAACAATTAACGCCGTTGTCGGTCGCAGGGCGGCAGCAAACTGCTCCGGCTGGATGGTGCCATTTTGCAGGCCCAACACCGTCAGTTCAATCTTGCCCGCATTCTTTAGGGCATAAAGGGGGCGCAGTACCGAATTATGCTCTAAACAGGTGGTTATAACATGGTCTCCCGGACGCACCAGACCCTTAATGGCCATATTGAGAGCATCGGTGGCATTGAGAGTAAACACAATCTGGGTAGAGTTAGCCGCGTTGAAAAGCTTGCTAACCGCATGGCGCGCTTTATGGATGAAGCGGGCCGCCCCCAGTGAAAGGCTATGGCCCGAGCGGCCCGGGTTACCCGATTGCTCCAGGGCCAGCATCATGGCTTCTGGCACCGCTGCCGGTTTGGGCCAAGATGTGGCCGCATGATCGAAATATAACTGTTTCAATGTTATCTTCCTTTCAAAGGTCCATAAGTGGCATCGTATTCTAGCCCCTGTTCCTCTAGGAGGGCTAAGATGGATTCCATATCTTCCGCTAATACTTCTGCACAGATACCACAGGAGGAACTAAACTCCCGTGGTACTGGCCGTAAGCGACATTGGAATCCGTGCTCTTGCAATAGGGTTTCGGCTTCGAAGGCCCAATAGGTGGAATAAAAGGTAATCACGAATAGGTCGGTTTTAGCTGTCATCTTTTAAAGCTTAATGCTAATCTCCCACTCGCCCGCGCTAGTTTCCGTAACTTGAGGCTGTTTGCCAGTGGCTTGCAGCAGAGAGCGGGTTACATTTTCTCGGGCAACAGCCGCATCTACTAAAACCTTTAAGTGTTTAATGGACTTATCATTTAAAGCCTGACGGGTCAATATTACCGGTTCGGGACACGAAAGACCTCGGGCATCAACAGTGTATTGCATTAAGCTCTAACCTCCTTGCCTGTGTTCTTGGTGTGGGCGCGCTTAACTCTAATCGTTTCGCGGGCGCCTAAACCGATAACCACCAACAGTGCGAGAATAACCCAGTTGGCAATTTGGCCATTTACCGGTACGCCAGCTCCACTGGCGGCCAGACCAAAGTTATGGGCAGTAGCCGCACCTACGATTAGGCCCATTACGGTCACCATGGCATCGCTGTCGCCTTCACCGGCTAGAATGAGCTGACGCAATGGGCAGCCACCCAGCAGAGCTGCACCTAAACCGGTGGCCAGCATGCCTAGGTAATTGTAGAAATGGTTAGTATGGGCAATGGGCTGTTCGGTGAAACCCAGGTTGAAATTGCCAGTCACCAGGTTGCCGATTAAAGCAACCACGAAGATAGCTGCAAAGCCGCTTAAGAGATGGTTATCTTTGAACATAATCATATCACGAATGCCACCCACCATACAGAGGCGAGTGCGCTGGGCGGCCACACCGATTAAAAGGCCGGCACCTAAGGAATAGATAAAGGGAGCCGACATGGACCCGGGACCGCTTTCGCTTTGGAAGATGAAAGCAGGAGCCACTAAAGCTAAGACCACTAAGAAAATGGCGAAGATAGGACCGGTAGCACCAGCCACCTTGTTCAGCGGATAGCTGCGCCCTAGGCTGAAGCCCTTCTTCAAGAAGTAAATGCCAACGGCAATACCGCTGATAAAGCCCAATAAACCGACCAGCGCATTCAGGTCGCCGGCAGCCAAGCGTAAGACCATGCGCAGCGGGCAGCCCAGGAATACGAGAGCCCCAATGCGCACCATAGCACCCATAAAGAACCTTAATATGGGGCTGGAGCCACCCCGCGGGCGGAACTCCTTAAAGGCTAAGGCGGCTAAGAAGGAACCTAGAATAAAGCCGGGTATTTCTAAACGTATGTTTTGTACTATTTCGGCCCTATGTAGTCCTAAAGCGCCGCCGATATCGCGCAGAAAGCAGGCTACGCAGACGCCCATATTTTTGGGGTTGCCCAGTAATACCAGTACACCCCCCAAAAGGCCCACCAACAGGCCAGCGCCTAGCATTCTTTTCTTTTCGCTAGTCATTTAAGCTCACTCCTTAATTAGTCTCTATGTCATACACATTATATGATTGCTTTATAGATAAAACAACATGGTCTTATATTAAACCTGTTTATAATACCAAACCGCTTGTGGACGGGCAAGATCCATATTATAATAGGAATAGTTGCCATGTGAACTAATTTGTGAGGAGCAGGAGAGAGTATGCAGGATTTTGTCGTATTTGAGGATGTGTCTAAGTACTACCGGATGGGTGAGCAGCTGATCAAAGCCGCCGATGGAGTGAGTTTTACCATTGAACAGGGTGAATTCTGCGTCATGGTGGGGCCCAGCGGCGCCGGCAAGACGACGGTTTTAAATATGTTGGGAGGTATGGACACTTGCGATAGCGGCCTCATCCGGCTGGGCGACTGCCAGGTTAGTCAGCTCAATGAAAGGCAGTTGACCGATTATCGCCGCCATGAGGTGGGTTTCGTATTCCAGTTTTATAATCTGGTGCAGAATCTGACGGCCCTAGAAAACGTAGAGTTGGCGTCAGAAATTTGTCGTGACCCGCTGGACCCGAAAGAAGTGTTGGAGATGGTGGGTTTGGCCGACCGTATGCATAACTTCCCCGCCCAACTTTCCGGTGGTGAACAACAACGGGTGGCCATAGCCCGGGCTTTGGCCAAAAACCCCAAAATTCTACTCTGTGATGAGCCTACCGGTGCCTTAGATTATGAAACGGGTAAGAATGTGTTGCAGCTATTGCAGGATAGCTGTCGGCAGACGGGCAAAACGGTGATCGTCATTACCCATAACCAAGCCCTTACCCAGATGGCCGACCGCGTAATTCATTTGCGAAATGGCAGGGTGGCTAAAATGGAGTGCAATGCCAACCCACTGCCGGTAGAAAGGATTGAGTGGTAGGGTGAGCCGGGCCTATTTTAAGAGCATTCTGCGTTCCGTGCGCGAGAGTTTAGCACGCTTTCTAGCCATATTCGCTATCGTGGCCCTAGGGGTTGGCTTTTTAGCCGGCTTGTGGTCCACCACCCCCGACATGCACCTATCGCTAGATAGCTATTACGACCAGCAGCAGATGGCTGATGTGTTTATCAAGGCCACCCACGGACTAACTGAGGATGACATAGCAGCCCTAGCCGGTTTGCCGTCGGTGGCCCATCTATTGCCGGCTAAAGTAGTGGATACGCTGGTGGCCACCACCGATAATGGGCGCTTGACGGCCCGCCTTTATGGTTTGCCCTGGGCTCAGCTCAGTGGCGACCAGCCCTTACCGGTTAACCGTTGGCAGTTGGTTGCGGGACGCCTGCCGCAAACTCCTCAGGAGTGCTTGGTGGAGCAGGGTGATTCCTATCTGGAATCTCTGGAGCTGGGCTCTACCCTCAGTATCGTCACCGAAGCCGACAATGCGGACCTGTTTGCCACCACCCAGTTTACGGTGGTGGGCGTGGTTGCCAACCCCTTTTATTTTGCTAATGAGCGGGAGCCCAGCAACGTGGGTAAGGGGCGGCTGGAAGCGGTAATCTACATAGCCGATAGTTGTTATGATCTGGATTTGTATACCGACGCTTATCTTACTAACAGCCAAGCAGCCGAGTTAATGACCTTCAGCGCTGCCTACGAGGAACAATTAGAGGATTTCGTAGCCGAGCTAGAACAATTGGGGGAAGAAAGGTCACGCCTGCGCTATGCCCAGATTCATGGTGAAGGGCAGGCGGAGTTGGACCAGGCCCGGGCCGACCTCGCAGCTGCCGAACAGGAAGCGGCCCAGGAGCTGGCCAGCGCCTGGCAAGATATTTTAGACGCCCGCCAGGAGTTGGCTGAGGCTAGGGAAGAGCTGGATCGGGGACGGGCAGACTTGGCGGCAGCCCGTACTGCTTTAGCCCAAGAAAAGGCCCAGGCGGAAGCCCAGCTGGCCCAAACGGAGCAGGAGCTGATGCAAGCTCGGCAGGAATTGGAGCAGGGCGAGCAATCGCTGGCTGCCGCCCTGGAGGCGGGGCTAATTGGGCCAGAGCAGGCGGCGGTATGGCGGCAAGAGCTAGATCAGGGTTGGGAGCAGTATAGGACCGGTGTGGCAGCCTTGGAAGGGGCTAAAACCGCCCTGGCCCAAGAAATGGCTGCAGCTGAAGCCCGGTTAGCCCAAGCTGCCCGCCAGCTGGAGCAGGGGGAGAGGGATTACGATGAGGGCCGACGCCAGTTGGCCAGCGGCGAAGCCGATTATTGGCAGGCCCGTGCTGAAGTGGAGCAGGAGCTGGAGCAGGCCCGCCTAGACCTGGAGGATGCCGCCCGCCAGTTGGATGAGCTGGAAATGCCCAGCTGGTATGTGCTGGACCGCAATGCCAACGTTAGCTATGCCAGCTTTACCATGAACACCGAAAAGGTACAGGCTATCGCCACCGTCTTCCCCGTGTTTTTTATGCTGGTGGCGGCTCTGGTCTCTTTAGCCTCCATGACCCGTATGATAGAAGAGGAACGGACCCAAATCGGCATCATGAAGGCCCTGGGCTACGGCAGGTGGGCTATTATGGAAAAATATATGGGCTATTGTGGCTTGGCCAGCCTGGCCGGCAGCATCGTGGGTCTGTTGGTGGGCTTTCGCTATATACCGGTAGTTATTTGGCAGGTTTTCGCCACCATGTACCCGCTGCCCACCCTCTATACCCCCTTCCGTTGGCCCTTTGCCCTTGTGGCCACCCTAGGGGCTGTGCTGCTTACCCTCTTGGTCACCATCTACGCCAGTAACCGGGCTTTGCAGGAGAAGCCGGCAATGCTGATGCGACCGCGGCCGCCTAAAGCCGGTAAGCGCATCCTGCTGGAAAAGATTAAACCCCTGTGGTCGCGCCTTAGCTTTAGTCATAAGGCAACGGCCCGTAACCTCTTCCGCTATAAAAAGCATTTCTATATGACCGTATTAGGGGTGGCCGGCTGCACCGCTCTGCTAGTCACCGGTTTCGGGCTACAAGATTCCATCGGCAGTTTGGGCCATACCCAGTTTAGCGAGCTGATGCATTACGACCTCAGCATCGACTGTTCGGAAAACCGGCTGCTGGACCCCGAATTGGAGACTTGGCTCAACCATCAAAAGAGTGTACTAGGTTTCACCGCCTTCTATGGGGAAAGGGGCACCGCCCATCGCGGGGAGAGTGATGCGCCGGTCACCGTGTTTGTGCCCCATACACCCGCTGATTGGCCCCAGTTTATCACCTTACGGGAGCGGCCCAGCGGTGACAGTTTGGATTTGGCTACTTACCCGGTGGTCATCAGTGAAACGCTAGCCCGCGCTCTAGGCCTAAAGGCGGGAGACCAATTCAGCCTGGAAGACTCGGAGGGTGTTGTCGGTGAGCTCACGGTAGCCGCCATTACGGAAAACTACGTGGGCAGCTATGTCTATATCCATCCGTCAGCTTATCAGGCTGCCTATGGGCAGGAGGCTAAGGTTAATCGGGTGCTGGCCAATACTAGATCCTTGGACGCGGCTGAACAGGATCAGTTGATGAGCCAACTGCTGGAACAGCCCGCCGTGGTGCAGGCCGAATTCCTAACCCAGGCCCAGCATTCCTTCGACCGGCTGGTGGAGTCCATCGACTTCTTGGTGGTAGTTATTATTCTAGCCGCCGGTGCCCTAGCCATGATCGTGCTCTACAACCTGATTAACATCAACATTGCCGAGCGGCATCAGGAGTTGGCTACCCTGCGGGTTCTTGGTTTTCACCACCATGAAGTGGCCGGTTATATCTACCGGGAGACGGCTATTCTGAGCCTCATTGGCACCTTGGTAGGCTTACCTCTAGGGAAACTGCTGCACGCCTTCGTGATCCGCCAGGCCGAGTCTAACGACCTGATGTTAGGGCAGAGTATCGCGCCCCTTAGCTATCTGTGGGCGGCTCTGCTGACGCTGCACTTCTCCGGGTTGGTGTGCCTGGTCATGGTCCGCAAGCTGAAGCAAATCAAAATGGTTGATTCCCTGAAGGCAGTTGAATAGTGATGGAAAAGGAGAATTGGCCACCATTAGAGAAATGTAGGAGGAAGAAAACCGTAAGGAGGTTTGGATAATGCAAGTAAAAGTGGTGCAACAGGATCTGCTGCAAACTAGAGCTGACGCCTGGATTGTTAACCTATTTGCAGGAGTTACCAAGCCCGCCGGTGCTACTGGCGCCGTGGATAAGGCGCTGGGCGGACAAATCAGCCGCCTCATTGAGCTGGGTGAGATTACCGGCAAGCTGCTGGAGACGACGGTGCTGTATCCCATCGATGTTCCAGCCACAAAAGTGATCATTGTCGGCTTAGGCGAAGCGGAAAAGCTGACCTTGGAAACCGTACGCCAAGCAGCCGGCGCCGCCTATAAAGTGGCTGCCAAAGGTAAGGCCAAGACGATTGCCACCATCGTACACGGAGCTGGCATCGGTGGCCTTTGCCCAGAAGCCTGTGCCCAAGCCACCGTGGAAGGTTCGCTGCTGGCCGGCTATCGTTACGAAGCCAAGGGAGCCAAAGACAATGACAAGCCCCAGCCGGCCGAGCTGATTGTGGTTGAACATAATGCTGAGAAACTGGAAGCTATCGAGCGCGGTGTTAAGCGGGGTCAAATTACCGCCGAGGCCACCAATCTGGCCCGCACCCTGGTTAACACGCCGGCTAACCATATGACCCCCACCCACATGGCCCAGGTGGCGGAAAAGGTAGCCGCCGAGAGCAACCTGCAATGCGAAATTCTAGAGCGGGAAGATATGGAGAAACTGGGCATGGGTTGCTTGCTGGGGGTGGCCCAGGGCAGCGAACAACCGCCCAAGCTGATTACCCTCTACTATGAAGGCAACCCGGGGGGTGAAATACTGGCCCTGGTGGGCAAAGGGCTCACCTTCGACAGCGGCGGTATTTCCCTTAAGTCTAGAGACGGCATGGAACGGATGAAAAACGATATGGCCGGCGGCGCAGCCGTTTTGGCCGCCATGGGTGCCATCGGCAAACTGCAGCCTAAGGTGAACGTGTTAGGTGTGATTGCCAGCACCGAGAACCTGCCCTCCGGTAGCGCTCTGAAACCGGGTGACGTGCTGGAAGCCATGACCGGGCAGACGATAGAAATCGTCAGCACCGACGCCGAAGGCCGCCTGATTCTGGCCGACGCGGTGGCCTACGCCGAGCATAAGGGCGCCACTAAGATAGTAGACGTGGCCACCCTCACCGGAGCCATCGGCGTAGCGCTGGGCAACGTATATGCGGGCCTGGTGTCCACCGACGATACTTTGGCCGATGTAGTTCTGCAGGCTGCCGACCAGGCCGGCGAGCGGTTCTGGCGTATGCCCGTCCACGACGACTACCGCGAGTTTTACAAGAGTGACGTGGCCGATTTGCGTAATGGCGGCGTTCGCGGCGGCGGGGCCATCACCGGCGGCATGATCATCAGCGAATTCATTAAGGAGGCCGCCTGGGCCCATCTGGACATCGCTGCCATGGCCAGCACCGAGAATACTAAGGGTTACTCGGTTAAGGGCGGTACCGGCTTTGCCACCCGCACTCTGGTGGAAATTGCCGAGAATCTTGCTCAAAAGTAACAGCTTGCTGAACCGAGCGGGGACCACCCCCGTTCGGTTCATTGCTGCATGGAGGAATACACTATGCGCTACGTAAAATGCACGCCATCCCACCTATCTGACCTCTACAAAGCCTTTCGGGCTGGCTTTGCCGACTATATAGTTAAGCTTGATGTACCCTACGAGGTTTTTGCGGAGTACTTCTTCCGGCCGGCATGGAATCAGCTGGAGCACTCCTATCTGGCCTATGACGGCCAGGAGCCGGTGGGCATGATCCTGGGTGGAATCAGCGATTACGAGGGCCTGCCTACCATGCGCTGCGGTGGCCTTTGTGCGCATCCCGACTATAGAAGGCAGGGGGTAGGATACGAATTATGGCAACGGCACCGGCAGGAAGCTATAGATAATGGCTGTAAGCAGCTATTCTTGGAGGTCATCGTAGGCAATGAACCGGCTATAAACTTCTATAGAAAATTAGGCTATGAGAAGGTCTACGACCTCCGGTATTTCTCCCACACCTGCGCCGAAAAGCTGACCACAAACCATAAGAAAGAAATCAGGCTCGAGCCGATTTCTCCCGCGCAGATTAGGGCTGTAGCCAATCCGGAAACCCATATCAACTGGCAAAATACCTTGGAATATATAGCCTGCTTCGATGTGCACTATTACGGTGTGGTGTGGGAGGGGCATCTACTGGCCTATCTGTGTATCGGCAAGACGGGAAAGATATATCAGCTATGGGTAAGGCCTGGCTATAGACTTCAGGGCATAGCTTCGGCCCTGTTGGCCCACGCCATCACCCACCTGCAGTTAAGCCAGCTCTCGGCCAGCACTCCCAACATCGCGTCGCTGGAAGGTTTCCTGCGTAAGAAGGGTTTTACTCAAGATTCTTTATCCCAGTACGAAATGTACCTATTGTTGTAGGTAAGCGGTAAGGCTACTATAATTGGTAGGTTTGTGTGCCCCTCGGCCATGACAGGGCTGGGGGGCTTGACATTTATTTAGCTTGCGGTTGAGTAAGCCTTCCCTTAAAATAACCCTGGCTAATGGTTTGTATAATCTTCAGCAATTAAGTGCCAGTTAGGGAGGGTATTATTTTGCCTATGGATTTTGCAGAGGTGCGGGCTACCGCAGAAAAATACTATCGGGATGGCGACTTTCGTTGTTCAGAAGCGGTGCTGAAGACGATTAAAGATGCCTTTGCTTTGGATTACGATGACTCGGTTATCGCTCTCGCTTCCGGTTTTCCCGTAGGTATGGGGCGTTCCGGTTGTACTTGTGGCGCCGTCGCCGGTGGCGTTATGGCCCTGGGTATGGTCTTCGGTCGTACTCAGGCTAAAGATGAGCGGGCCGACAAAGCTATGGCTCTAGCCAAAGAATTGCATGACGAATTCCGCCGCAATCACAAATCCCTCTGTTGTCGTGTGTTAACCAAAGGCCTGGCCTCTGGCAGTCCCCAACGCAAGGAACAGTGCATAGCGCTGACCGGCGAAGTAGCTGAGCATGTGGCCCGGCTCATTGTGCGAGAACGGAACTAGATCAAAGTAAAACCCGGAGCCCCCTTTAAGAAGGCTCCGGGTTATTCCTTATCTGAACTATTTTCCCGATATGGTTACACCGCTGCTGAGCACATAGGGCAGCAGAGCCATGCCGTAATCGATGCGCTCCGCGGAGATCTCTTTAACATTCCTAAAGACTTCCGCCAGGTTGCCCGACACCATGGTTTCGGTGAGCGGGTACATGATCTTGCCGTTTTCAATGTAGTAGCTGTTCTTGGCTACGCCGGAGAAGTCGCCGTTGGGGCTGGGGCCGCCGCCCGAGTAGCGGGCCACCAGAACACCCCGCTCCACTTGGCTGATCATCTCTTCTAAGCTCTTATTGCCCGGTTCCACTACCCAGCAACCACCGGCGTTCTTGGCCCGCTCTTGCTTCGTCTTCTTTGAGCCGTACTGGCTGAGCAGGAAACTCTTAAGTACGCCCTTATCAATGAAAGTCACGTTTTCGGCCGCAAAGCCGTCGCCGGTGACGAAATAGCCATCGGCCATCTGCGGCGATACCGGCTGAGCCGAAATCGTCAGCTTGCTATCAGCCACCTGTTGGCCCAACTTGTCCTTGAAGGGACTGGTGCCAGCTATCATGGCCCCGTCGCCCAAGAAGGTGGCCATATAGAAGTGAATGAAGTAATGCAAGCAATCGGGAGTGATGATCACATCGCCGACGAATTTGCCCTCCAGCGGGCGAGCGTTAAGATGCTCTACCGACTGCTGCAGTAGCGTCTTTAGCGAACCCCGCTCTAGCAGCGGCTTTTCCATATCGGTGAAGGCAAAACCGGTGTAGTTAAAGGAGGTGGCTTTATCACCTTCTCTGGAGGAAAATACCGTTGATAGGTCATATACGCCCTTGGTGGTGACGAAATCTACCCCATTGGAATTGATAAAGTGCTGCACCTTATGGCGATAGACAAAGATCGTTTCCATCAACTTGATGGCCGGGAACTGGGCCGGTACCTGCTGAGCATACTCTTTCAGCAGTTCATACATCCGCTCCAGATCGGGTTCTTGGGGGCCAGCCACAAATTGCTGGGGATCTTGCCGGGGGGCAATGTCATAATCGGGATCTTGCTGCGAGCTATTGAGAAGCTCCAGGGCCGTTTCAATGGCTTCATCGATCGCCCCTTCTTCCAGCCGATTGATGGAAATGCTGCCCTTGCGGTTATCCTTGATCACCGTGATACCCAGGGTATTATCTCTATTTGTGCGCATGAGCGTGAACTCGGTGCCTTCCAGGTTCATCTCATACTGCTTGCTTTCTGTTAGGGTGCACTGGTACTTATCTACTCCTGCTTGGCTTAAAGCCTGCTTGCAGTACTCTAGAGCAGCGTTCATTCTACCTACCCCCTATATTAATCTTGGTCTTAATAGCGGGGCCGCCCATTCCCACCGGTATAATCTGCTTCTTTCCGCACATGCCAGCACAAGACCACTTCATCTCATCGGATATCATGGTTACATTCTGCAACACATCGAAGGCCACGCCCGAAATGGTTGTATCTTTAATTGCCCGGCCCAATTTACCGTTCTTAATTTCATAACCGAGCACCACGCCGAACATGAACTCACTGGTGGTATCGGCTTGGCCGTTGCTGGGCTTAATCAGGTAGTAGCCATCTTCAATTGAAGCAATCATATCGTCCAGCTTGCTGGTTCCCGGCATGATGGCCGTATTACGCATGCGAATTAGCGGCTCATCCATATACTCATAGGCGCGTGCATTACCGGTAGGTTTCACTCCAAAATGACGCGCACTCTGCTTGTTATGCATGTAGCCCTTGAGGATACCCTGATCGATAATCACCACGTCTTCTGCAGTGGTCCCCTCATCGTCGATGTAGATCGGCATGGGGCAGTCTTTGCCGTCATAGATATGCGCTATGTCTACCAGGGTAACTAGGGGGCTAGCTGCCTGCTTGCCCAAATAGTCGGCGGCCACCGAACCGCCCAGCACCAGGTCGGCCTCGGTGGTGTGCCCAATAGCCTCGTGGGCTAAAATACCGGCTAAAGCCGCATCTAGCACACATTCCTTCACGCCCGCATCGGCATACACACCTTCGCTCTTCTTCACCAAGTGCTCATAGAGTTCATCGATAGTGGGGAAGAGGTCTTCCGGTGCCGTGAAATGATCCTCAAACTGTCCCAAGCCCCCCGCCGTCTCGTAAACCTCCACCGGATCGCCGTTCCTATCCAACGAAAGCGAGATGCGGAAAATGGAGCGGGGTAGCAACGAATAGAGAGACGCTCCATCCGACGTGATAAGCGTTTTCTCCATGTCTAGGCAGTTAAGACCGATGCTACGACTGCTGAGCTCCGGATACTTGGTAACTATGTAAGAGTCAACTTCCTTGATGAAGTCCATAATTTCCTTCTGGCTGAGCCGCGGCTTACTAGTGCCAAAGTTCTTTTCCACCACCGGGCTGTCCGGTTCAAAGGGGGCTAACCCCTTGTTCTCCCGTGAGTCTAAGAACATGGCATTGCTCGTTGCCGCCTCAATTACTGCCTTCACATCGCTCATCTGTGGGGTAGAGGCAAAACCCCAACTTCCGTTCCGATACACCCGGGCGCTAATGCCGCCATTAGAGTTCTTAACGTTCTGCACCAAGTTACCCTTCAAGTAGGTAATGTTCAGGACCCGGTTTTCCTGACTACGCAGTTCCGTATACTGGGTCAAGAGCGGTAAGTATTGCCGCAGATTCCTTATAATCATTAAGATCCCCCTTTCTTAATTTGAAGTATAGCATAACGATATTTAGTCTGGAAGTAATGTGTAAGAATATTTTTGGTTC
>JAAYGE010000119.1 GCA_012727835.1 Bacillota bacterium | reverse complement strand
GTCATAAGGGTTGGCAAACGGGGGCTCGGTGCCGTGCTCTCGCAGCACCCGATAAGCATCATGGGAGAGGGATTGGCGCCACTCTTTATCAGTCTTTTCAACTTCGAATTTCTTACCCACGCTGTCTCATCTCCTTAAGTTAAGAAAGGTGATATTTTTGTATCAGTTTACCCTTAGTGTGCCCCGATTGACCAACTGGCAGGCATATCGCTGGCGAATTAAACAGTCTTCCCAACAGGCCTTCTTCATTTGCCGGGAAGAAAGCGTTGGCCGCATTCTGAACGTGAGGGGCAAAGCCCGTTACGTGGAAGTTTCCCCTGATCCCCAGGAACAAGCCCGGTGGCAGGTGACGGTCTATGGTGGCAGTAGGCAAGATGAAGGGGAATTGGTCCGGCTGCTACGGCGAATCTTTTCCCTGGGGACCGATTTGGAGAGCTTTTATTCCCAATGCGGTGACGACCCCACACTGGCCGTTCCTATCAGCCGCTTGGCCGGCGCCCGCATGCTTTGTGATGCCGATGTCTTTGCCTGTGCTTTAAGTACTGTTATCTCTCAGCAGGTTAATCTTAGTTTTGCCGGGGAGTTAAAACGCCGCCTTTGGCGGCTGGCAGGTGTGCCTGTGGCCGTTGGCGCCGAAGTTTACTATGCAGATCCCTTACCGGAGGCGGTTGCCCGGCTGGATTATGCCGATCTACAAGCGTTACAGTTCACCCGGCGCAAAGCCGAGTATATTATAGATTTTGCCCGCAGTGTGGCTGGGGGCAGCTTTGACCTAGATTCCCTTAACCAACTGGACGACCAGGCCGCTATGGACAAGCTCTGCTCCGTCCGCGGCTTCGGGCCCTGGACCGCTGAATGTATTTTGCTTTTCGGTTTGGGTCGCCCCGACCTGTTGCCAGCTAAAGACGTGGGGTTGCAACGGGCGGTTACCCGGGTACTGGGGCGTAGCCAGCGCATTGGGGAACAGGAATTACGCCAACTGGCCGCAACCTGGCGCCCCTGGCGCTCCTGGGCCACCTACTATTTATGGTTGGCCTTGTCGTTGCCTGAATTTCAGAGGTAGAGGAGTAGCTTGCGAGATTTTATGCGATGAAGGTAACATAGCTAGAGACTAGGGGCTCGTCTTTAGGTTTTACAAGAGAGCGATATGATGGGGCTGCGGGGTGGTGCTGTAGGCGCGGCTGGAGCCTGCTCCTGCGTCCTAAGCACACCCCGCAGCCCTAAAGCAGGTGTTTAAACATGTCTTGTTCCATGTCTTTAGAAGGGAGGAACTAAGAAATGGATAAAAAAGGGTTAGCGCGGGCCCTTAAACAGATTGCTACCGCCATTGAACTGATCGATTCCAATCCTTTTCGGGCCCGCGCCTACCATATTGCGGCCCGCGCCATCGAGACTAGCCCCTATTCTCTAGAAGAGCTGGTATTGGAAGAGAAAGCCCGCGGGCTAAAGGGCATTGGCCCAACCATGTGGGAGCGTATACAGGAATACTACGCCCATGGCCAACTACTTTCGCAACAGGAGTTGTTGAAAAGTGTGCCTGCTGGGCTTTGGGATCTGCTAACTATTCCCGGACTAGGCACAAAACGGGTACGCACCCTGCACGAAACCTTAGAAGTGACTTCCTTAAGCGAGCTGGAATATGCTTGCCACGAAAACCGCTTACTGGAGCTACCCGGTTTTGGCCCCAAGATGCAAGCCAACGTGCTGGCTGGAATCCATCAGGTCCGGTCCCGCGCCGGGCATGTGCTCTTGCCGGAAGCACTGCAGCAGGCCAATTACTGGCTAGAACAGGTGCGTCAGTGGCCTGCTGTAGTGCGAGCCGAGTTAACCGGCCCGGTGCGACGCTTTACGCCGATCACCAATTGTGTGGCTCTGCTATTGGCGGTGGATGGTTCACCCCAAGTGGTGCTGGCGGCCCTAAGGGAATGGTTGGAAGCAACCGGGGTAGAGGGTTGCCGAATCGAAGAGCAGGACGATTTGGCCCTGCTTACCACCGATTTGCCCAGTGGCCCCGATCTAAAGGTATATCTTTGTTCTACTCGCCATTTTGCCTACTACTGGCTGTTGCCCACCGGCAGCGAAGCCCATTTGACTGCTTTGCGCTCGCAAGGTTTAGATGACCGCCAGGAGTTGAAAGAAGCGGCTGATGAAGCAGCCATCTATGGGCAGCTGGGTTTGGCGTTTATTCCACCGGTGCTGAGGGAAGATGGGGAAGAGGTGAAGTGGGCCGCCAGCGGCCAATTACCCACTCTAGTGCAGGCTAGCGACCTACCAGGAGTGCTGCACATTCACACCACCTATAGCGACGGGGCCCATTCGCTGCCCGAAATGGCAGTGGCCGCCGCCCAGCAAGGATATAGTTATCTGGGCATTGCCGACCATAGCCAGACGGCCAGCTATGCGGGTGGGCTGACAGCGGAGAGGGTGCAGCAGCAATGGCGGGAAATTGAAACCCTTAATCAGGCCCAGGTGGGAGCTCGCCTGCTAAAAGGAATCGAGAGCGACATTTTGCCCGATGGGTCTCTGGACTACGGTGACGACTTGCTGGCCGGCTTTGACTTTGTTATTGCTTCGGTCCATTCGAGCTTGCGCATGCCTGCCGAGCGAATGATGTTCCGGCTTTTGGCAGCCATCGCCCATCCAGCGGTTACCATGTTAGGACATCCTACCAACCGCCTGCTTCTGGGCCGGGGTGAGTCGGCGGTGGATATGCCATTGCTGTTAGAGGCAGCGGCTCGCCACGGCAAAGCCATGGAGCTGAACGCCAACCCCCATCGCCTGGACTTGGACTGGACCTGGTGCCGCTTGGCTAAGCGTTTAGGAGTGAAGATTGCCGTAAACCCTGATGCCCATCGCATCAGTGGGTTGGACGATGTCCATTACGGAATACTGATGGCCCAAAAGGCCGGTCTGACCCGCGACGATATATTCATCTTTTCACAATAAGAAACCCGCGTCCATTGCCCCTTTGGCAGTAAAACGCGGGTTTTCTTAATCGTAGTAGGCCACAACCCGGTTGCGGCCACTCTCTTTGGCTAGCCTGTTAGCCGTTTCAATGGCGGCCAGCAATTGCTCCTTGGTGGTGCCGTCCTGCGGGTAAGTAGCAGTTCCTATAGAAACTGTAATGGGGATGAGCAGCTGCCGGCTCTCTAGATGTAACCGTTGACAGAGCATTTCCGCCAAACGCACACAGGCCGCCTTATCTGTCCCGGGACAAAGTACGAGAAATTCATCGCCACTTAACCAGCGGGCTACAAAGCAGGTCTCTGGTATAAGGCGGCGGAGCTGTTGCCCGAGCCAGTTAATCATTTCGTTGCCCGCTTCGTACCCGAACTGCTCGTTATAGTCTCCCAAGTTATCGCCGTCCACCAGCATCAGGCTTAAGGCGGAGTCTTGCCGATTAGCCTCTGCCAGCATTTCCTGCAAATAGTAGCGGGCCGCCCGCTGATTGGGCAGCTGGGTCAGGGGATCGGTAAAGGCCATGTGCCTAGCCTCATCCAGCTGAAATGCGGTATCGAGGATTTTTTCCGAAAAGGTTTCAATTAGGCTGGTGGCATTATTATGGAGTTCAATAGACAGGAACTGGGTGTTTTGGTAGTCGGGGCTCCCGGGGCAGGCCAAATTTGTCTTATCGTTATCGCGACTCTTACCCATGAATAAATAGGTATAAGCCAATAGATGCCCAAGACTAACTGCACAGGCAGGGAAACAGGCCGCGCTAATTCTTAAGTTGAGAGGAAGGGCGGCGGTATGCGTAAAATCACTGATGGTCACCTGCCGCAGCTGGCTCGCCCATTGACGTAGCTGTCGGCAACTAGAGTGTCTAATAAGAAGCGCGTATTCGCCGGCAGACAGCCGGAATAATCGTCCTTGAAAATCTGGCTTAGCACCAGTCTGAAGGTGAGCATCAATTTTGTTGGCAATGTTTAGTTGTAATTCATTAGCCGCTTCCTCGCCCAGCTCCAAACCAAGATAATCAAAATCACTGATTTCGACTAACATCAAGGCCAAAAGGGTACCGGGGGTGGCCAAGACTTCTTCAATGCCCTGCTTTGCCGCGTGCAGCATAGCAAACATATTTCCAAATCCGGTGAGAGTATCGAGGCCAATGCTTTCAATACCTGCGGCCCAAAAGGGTAGCCGATGCAACTCCATCAATAAAACCTCCATTTGCACTGATACCATAATTCTATAAATACCATAACAATCCTTCTTGCCACTAAATAAGTAATGATAATTTTGTTGTCAGCAGGTTTAGCTCGCCCCTTGGCGAAAGGGACTTATATGGCAATGTAAGCTAGAAAGAAGAATTTGGGAGGATGAGAAGGAGATGGGTAAACGACCTTTCACTGCAGAAGATTTACTAGCAATGCGGTTTGTGGGGAATCCGGTTTTGTCACCAACGGGACAGGCCTGCCTGTTTGTGGAGACGGTTGTTGACGAAGAGGAAAATGGCTATCGCTCAACTCTGAGCCAGTATACCGAGGGGAAAGTGGCTCCATTCACCAGTAAGGTGGGAAGCAAAATACGCGATGGCGCCCCTACCTGGTCACCCGACGGGAAACGAATAGCTTTTATCTCCAATCGCAGCGGTAAAAAACAGGTTTGGCTCTGTGGCGAAACTGAGCCGGCGACAAACCTGCCGGAGGGGGTAAGCAGTTTTGTCTGGGCGCCCGACAGCCGGGGCCTCTACTTGGTGGCCAAGGAAGAAGTTGAACAGCCCAAGTTCCGGAAAGGTGCCACCGCCCGCCGCATTACCCGGCTGCGCTATAAAGCCAACGGCACCGGCTATCTGGATGGAAATCCCACCCAACTGTGGTACTTGGACCTGGCTAGTAGAAAACTAGAACAGCTTACCCAAGGTAACTACAACTGTAGCCAACCGGCGGTTTCGCCCTGTGGTCGTTATATCGCCTTCGTTTCTAATCGGGAGGATGACGAACTGAAAACCCTGGACGATATCTGGCTGCTGGATCTGAAGACCCGGGAGCTGCGCAACCTAACCGGAGGCAAGGGGAGAAGCGCCAGCCCTCGCTGGTTGCCCGATGGGGAGCATCTAATATATGTGGGCCATCAGAAGGGTATCTACCCGGGCGGGTATCCGGAGTTACGGCGCATTAATGTGACCACCGGTGAGAATATCAACCTCATGCCCGATTTCCCCCACTATATTGGCAACAGCATCGGTGCCGATGTGCGCTTTGACAGCGGCAATTCGGCTCCTTTACCGACAGCCAATGGAAAAATCTATTTCTTAAGCACTATCGGCGGCAATTGCTACCTCTATAGTCTGGATTATGCCACCGGTCAGGTAGAGAAGGTCTTCGGTCAGGGGCAGATGGTGATCACTTCTTTCCATGTGCAGGCCGATCACCTGGTAGTCAATGTGGCTACCCCCAGCACGCCTGGTGATTTGTGGTGGGGACCGTTGGGCGGCGAATTGAAGCGGATCACGGCGCTTAACGAAGAGCTGTTTGCTCATAAGTACATCGGTTGGCCGGAGCCAATCCATTTTACCCATCCCGATGGCACCCAGCTGGAGGGCTGGCTGATTAAACCCCTGGGCTTCCAAGAGGGTAATACCTATCCATTAATTATGGAGATCCACGGAGGGCCCCATACCACCTATGGCAACGTGTTCTTCCATGAGTGGCAGATGCAGGCCGGCCAGGGCTTTGGCGTGCTCTCCACCAACCCGCGGGGTAGCTTGGGCTACGGGGAAGATTTCGCCCGCGCTGTTGTGGGCGATTGGTGTGGAGTAGATGCTAGAGACCTGCAGTTCATGGCGGAAGAGGCGGCCCAACTCCCTTGGGTGGATGCAGAGCGCATGGGTGTCACCGGTGGTAGCCAAGGCGGATACTTCACCAATTGGCTTATTTCCCATACGGATATGTTTGCTGCTGCTGTGACCCAGCGCAGCATGAGCACCCTCTATAGCAAGTACGGCGTGGCCGATAATGGTTGGAATGGGGACCGTTACGGCATGGGAGGTCGCGACCTTTGGGAGGACGAAGATTTCATCATGGAGCGCTCGCCCATGCGCTACGCACCCAATGTGAAAACGCCAACCCTAATCATCCACAGCGATGAGGATTATCGCTGTCCGTTGGAACAGGCGGAGCAATGGTACGTGGCCCTAAAACGCCTAGGCGTTACGACGGAAATGCTTCTTTTCCATGGCGAAAACCATGAGCTCTCCCGCAGCGGCCGCCCGGCTAACCGCATCGTGCGTCTGGAGGCCATCTTGGACTGGTTCCAGCGCTATTTGACTAAATAAGCCGGCGGGCGACTAAAGGGAAAGGGTTTCGCCCTAAAACGGACAAACGGGGGCCGATTACCGGGCGATCCCTACGAGTGGTTTTCCTGCATTTCATACGCGTTACGTAGGGGCGCTGCGGAGCGCCCGATAAAGGAAGGGCAGTTGCTACTGCATATAACCTGGTTGCAGCAGTAGCAACTGCCCTCGTGTTTTTGTTTAGACCCGTGCCAGCCGGCGTTGACGACGGCGGCGCAGCCAAGTGATGAGGAGCGCCAGCAGCGCCACAACGATAACTAGAGGCAGTAGCCAAATGGGCAGGGTCCTTACCGTAACTAAACGGCCATTAGTCGTGGCATAATAAGTTGGCATTTCGGGTAGGCCCTGTTGGCCCTGGGGTTGGCTTGCCGCATATTCTAGAACGGCCTGCCACACCTTGAATTCTTGGCCGTCGCGGTAAACGATACAATCTTCCACGCTCACCGGGTTGCCCTCTTTATCTTTCATTACTAACCCTAAGCTGGGCAGTAGCTCGCCCACCATGGGCAAGAAGGCGGCCAGATAGTAGTCGGAGACCACGTGATATAACTGTTGGTCGCCTCGCTTCAAGGGTGCCCATTGGTCACTATCATTCAGCTGCACTCCACTACCCGTATAACGTTCTGCCTTCATTACCGCCCGGGTGGTGGGGATGGGGATATTCTTGATCGGTATCCAAGCTAAGATGGCCCGCTCCGGGTCGTACTGCATGCGCAAGCCCGAGGTCTGCAAGAAGAAGGCGTTTCACATTAGTAGGGGGAGTAGCGCTGCTACTTCCAGAATGCGTCGTACCTCTTCACCGGTAAAATAGATGGAAACTAACGGGTAGCCAGGCCGGCCGTCGGGCCCTGAGCCCATACACACCTGGATAACCAGATCGAACAAGGAGACTTGTCCTTCCCGCCCGGGTAAAGTGCCCGGCTCCAGGCCACCGCGGATGACGCCGTTGGCTTGGAAGGCAAAATCCACCTTTTCCCCTGTAACCTGTTCGCCCACTAAACGCATGGCATCGGTCACAAAGTTGCCGAAGGCCGATTCGGCCAGCTCCGGTTTATCGCTGACGGGGAAGTCGGTATGCAGTATGGCCTGGTTCATTTTCTCAAAACGGTCGGCGGTCATGCGCTGGAGCAGGGCATCTAGTTGCTGAGCCAGTTGGTCAACCTTTTGGGCATAAGGGGGGTCATAGGGCACAGTGGCATTCAGCGGCAACAAGTAGGGTTGGCCGTTCTGTTGGTTGCGCAGCCTTACTTGCCCGCTAACTCGATCAAAGGCCACTTCCAGCATGCCCAAATGGGATAGCTGGGTGCCGGCTTGAACGATGATGGTTTCACCCACTTTAAGGGGTTGCTCCAGGGCTTCATGGGTATGCCCCCCGATGATAATGTCAATGCCGGGTACGGCGGCGGCCAGAGCCGCCTCTTCCACCTCGCCGCTATGGGAGAGGCCGATAACCACATCCACCGACGCCGCCTGCAATTCGGCCACGGCGGCACGGGCCGCCTCTATAGGATCGCTAAAGGTGATTGGCGGCGCATAGGGGGTATACTCGGCCGCCTTCTTGCCCAAAATGCCGAAAAAGCCGATGCGTAAGCCATTGGCCAACTCCTTAATATGGGTCTGCCGAATTCCCACCCCTGTCAGTAGGTGCTCCTCCGGTATTACCATGTTACTGGCAATTATGGGAGTTTGTTCTCCTGCTTGCGGGTAGCCGGCGGCCTGTAAATAATCGGCCAGTGCTTCCGAACCATAGTCAAATTCATGGTTACCAAATGTTATAGCATCGTACCCCAGTTCCAGCATCAAACCTAGTTCCGGTGCCTGCTGTTCAAGAGCCAGCCAGGCGAAGGGTGAACCGGTGAGAAAATCGCCGGCGGAAACTAACAGCACCGGTTCCGCCTCCTCTTGCTTACGGGCGCGGATAGCCTTTACGGTGCTGGCCAAGCGGGCAAAACCGCCACTGGCACCCTGTTTGCCTGTCGGATCATAGTCAATGAGGGGTAAAGGCAAGAGAGCCGAATGTTCGTCATTCGTATGTAAAAGAGTAAAATATAGTTCCTGTTGGTGGCCACTGGCTGCTAGCTGCGATATAGGTAGGCTGTTCATAACCAGCAACACACATAGGAATAGAGTACAAATTTTCTTCATTTGCCTCAATGGTAATGCCTCCTCGCAAAGAAAAATCCCCTTGCTATATTCTCGTAGCGAGGGGATTTTACCTGCCCTTTTATCTCTATTCACCTGTGCTTTCATCGGAGTCAATATGGGCTACCGCTTCCACAATGTTAGCGGCATGGTCGGCAATACGCTCCAGGTTAGAAATCAAATCTAAGAATATAATCCCGGATGCGGGGAAGCATGTGCCACTGTTGAGGCGGTTAATGTGCCGTAAGCGCAAACTTTTCTCCATTTTGTCCACTTCACTTTCTTGCGCTAGCAAATCATTAGCCTGCCGAATGTCACCCGATTCCAACAGGTAGAGGGTTTTTACTCCTAAATCATGGACCGTCTGATACATCGCATCTAATTCATTAATAGCCTCCTCAGAGAAGGGCAAACGGTGTTCGGCCCGGTATTCGGCCAGTTCAGCGATGTTTTCTGATAGATCGCCAACGCGCTCGATGTCGCTAGACATGCTGAGAAGTGCTGCCAAACGGTCCGACTGTTCAGTGCTCAATGATTGCTGGGAAAGAGTGGCCAAGTAGTCAACAACAGCGTGCTCCAGACGATTGATAGTCTCTTCCTTTTTGAATACCGACTCCAATCCGTCGGCGTTGCTAGTGGTAAAGGCAGTGTGCGCTTCTTCCAACATCTCTAGGGCCAGCTTACCCATGCGCACCAGTTCACGACTAGCTTGTCCCAGCGCAACCGACGGGGTTTTCATTAAATTCTCATCCAGGTAAAGGGGACCCATATGCTCTATACTTACTTCGCCTGGAGTAAGATTCTCCACTAGGCGAGTAAATTGGTTGATAAGAGGTAAGAGCAAGAGGGTGTTGGTTGCGTTAAAGATAATATGGGCATTAGCTACCTGTCGCTCTAATAGAGGATGGGTGGTTGCCACCAAAGCCGCAAAGGGACGGAAAAATATCATAAAAATAATTACACCGGTGACGTTAAAAAGCAAATGGGCCACTGCCGCTCGTTTAGCTACCAGCTGAGTACCAATAGATGCTAATAGAGCTGTAACGCAAGTACCGATGTTGCTACCCAGGGTTACTGCCAAGCCCACATTGAGGTCAATGAGGCCTTCGGCGGCCAAGGTAACCACCAAGCCGGTGACCGCGCTGCTGCTCTGAATGATGGCCGTTAGCACCAGCCCGGCTAGCATGCCTAGGAGTGGGCTTTTACTCAGGCTGAGAACGCCATTGGCGAAGGCCGCATTGTCTTTTAACGGTTGCATGGCGTCGCCCATGACTTTCATGCCTAGGAAAAGCAAGCCAAAGCCAAGGATTGCCTCGCCCATATAACGGGTACTCTTCTTTTTGCTGAGAAGAGAGATAAGGAAGCCAATACCGACTGCTGGTAAAGCCAGGTCGGTCAGCTTTAGAGAAACCATGAAGGCGGTAACGGTGGTACCGATATTGGCCCCCATAATTAAAGACACAGCTTGTTTTAGTGTCAACAAACCCGCATTGACGAAGCCTACAACCATAACTGTGGTGGCACTACTGCTTTGAATTAGCATAGTGACAAAGGCACCAACCAGGACGCCAATTATTGGCGTGCTGGTTAGGATTTCCAGTATGCGTCGCAGTCGGTCGCCGGCAATCTTCTGTAAGCCATCGGCCATTAACTGCATGCCGTAGAGGAAAAGGCCTAAGCCGCCTATTGTCCCAAATATCAATGGCAGATACGCCGCCATAAATAACTACCTCCTGCCTAAAGAATAGATTTAGCACCATTGGTTACTTCCATTGTAGCAAGTCGACTATTTTGGCACGTTAAGATTTAATTAAGGCCTTTTTAAGGTCTAGTTAAGTCGAGATTTTTGCTAGGTTTTGTGGACAGGCAGTAGCTTGACCATCTTTGCATAGGTATAAACAAGAGGACAAGGAGGGGAGAACCGATGTATATGTCAAAGACGGCTTCAACCCGGTCAGATATGGTCTGGTTTTGGCTATTGTTACTATTGCTTATAGGGGCCCCCGGGCTAGGCCAACTACTGGCTGGCGTCAGTTGGGTGGGGTACCTACAAGGTTTTACCATGATGTTCATAAGTATTCTGCTGGAAGCCTTGCCTTTTGTACTGCTAGGTACCCTAGTTTCATCTTTTATTCATCTACGTCTCGATGCGGATACTTTGGCCTATCTATTGCCTAAGAACCACCGATTCGGCACATGTGCTGCCGCCCTATTGGGCTTTCTCTTTCCCGTTTGTGAGTGCGCCATTGTGCCTATCACCCGGGGTTTGTTGCGTAAAGGAGTGCCAGTAGGTATGGCCGTTGCTTTTCTGTTGGCGGTGCCCATCGTCAACCCCATCGTACTGGCTTCCACCTATTATGCTTTCAATGGTGCCTGGGGGGTGGTCTTACTCAGGGCAATTTGCGGCTTTTTGGTAGCCGTTTTTGTGGGCGACTATCTAGGAACCGTCTTTAAGAACGACAGCCCCTTGCGGGATAAGTCCTATTATGGGAGCGGTTCCGTCCATCACGAGGCGGACTGCAGCCACGGCCATAGCCATGGATCTGAACACAGTGCGACAGGCATCGGCCAGCTATTGCAGCACACCAGCGAAGAATTTTTCTCGGTAGGCCGCTACCTGATCATCGGGGCCGCCCTTTCTGCTGCTGTCCAAACCCTGGTGCCCCGTCAGTGGTTAGCGGTGGTGGGGCAAAACAGCTTGCTCTCCGTAATCGCGCTAATGGCGTTAGCTTATGGCCTCTCCCTCTGCTCGGAAGCCGACGCCTTCATTGCCCGCACCTTTGTGGGGCATTTTTCCGGCGGCTCCATCTTGGCCTTCCTGGTTCTGGGGCCCATGTTGGACCTTAAGGGGACCTTGCTGCTTTCCGGCGCCTGCTCTGGTCCCTTTGTACGGCGTTTAGCACTGACCGTAACCTTGGCAGTGCTAGGCTTAGGGCTCTTAGCCAACGGATTCAATTTGTAAGAGGGGAGGG
>JAAYGE010000118.1 GCA_012727835.1 Bacillota bacterium | reverse complement strand
TCACCCCTAGTGACTGATCATACATCACTTATTTCCCCTATATCAATTACTTTGTTATTGCTAGCATAAGGAAGCGGCCGACCATTTGTCAACCGCTGGTAATAAGTTGGGGCGTGCAGCCTGCCTGAACGCCCCTTCCCCTATTTTACTGGGCCTGATACCAGCCCTTTTGGGCCATGTAGTTATAAAGCTGATAAGCATGCTCCTGTTCTTCCTGCTGAATATGGGCTAGGACTTGTCGCAGTTGAGGATTAGTGAATTCAAAGGTTGCCGTATTATATAGGCCAGCCACCGCTTTTTCAGTGGTGAGCAGGTCTTCACAGATCTGTCGGTCGGTAAATGTCTGGCCACCCATATTTCCTCCCGCCTGGCTCGCCTGCATCTGCTGCTGTCCACCCTGTTGCTGCTGCCCCTGCCCACCACCGCTTTGCATGGTGGTACCACCGCCTCCACTCTGAGCTGCAAGCTGGTTCTGTTGTCCTCCCTGCTGTTGTCCACCGCTGCCCACGTTGGGCACCTGCCCCTGCATTATCTGCTGTATGGTTTGCAAATGCTGTTGTTCATGCTGGGCAATCTGTTGCAGCAGGTTTGCCAGCTGCTGGCATGACACCTGTTGGCTATAGTTGGAGTACTTAGCGATGCATAGTTCTTCCTGTGATTTCGCATCCTTGAGATACATCATCTCTTTTTGTGTGAGCTGCACTTTATTACCTCCTCTGCAAGAGATACTAAGTACAGTTTTCCGCAACGGGGGGCAGAGCATGCATACTATCCGACGCTTGGTTAACGAAAAAGCAAAAAGCCCCGATTTTCCGGGGCTTCGTTGTTTCATCTATTATTCGCGGGAGTAAACGACCTGGCCGTCGATGAATACTTTCCAGGCCTTGCCGCTGATTTCAAAGGGATGGCCATCGTAAATGACGATATCCGCATCTTTGCCTACTTCGATACTACCAACGCGGTCAGCCACCTCGACGATTTCAGCCGCATTGATGGTGATGGCCTTGAGGGCTTCCATCTCGTCCATACCGGCCTCCACCGCCATGCCGGCCATGAGGGGCAGCGTATGCAGCGGCGTAACAGGAGAGTCGGTGGTGATGGCAATCTTCATGCCAGCCTTAGAGAGGGCGGCCGCTGTCTGGAAGGACTTGTGGGTCAGCTCAACCTTGCTACGATGGCCAAAGCTGGGGCCTACAATGCCGGGGATGCCGGTAGCAGCCAGGCGCTCAGCCACCAGATGGCCTTCAGTGCAGTGGTCTAGGGTTAAGCGTATACCAAATTCCTTTGCGATGCGGATGGCGGTAAACATGTCGTCGGCCCGGTGAGCGTGGGCTTTCAAAGGGATTTCGCGACGCAACACAGGAATGAGCGCTTCTTTCTGCAGATCGAACTGAGGCATCTTGCTCGGATCGTCGCCGGCTCTCTCTTTTGCTTCCATATATTGCTTAGCCTTATACAAGGCTTCCCGCAAAATAGCCGCCGTGCCCATACGGGTGGCCGGCATCTTGCGCTGGCTCCCATAAACGCGTTTCGGGTTCTCGCCGAAGGCGCACTTCATGGCCACCGGTTCTTTCACTACCATGTCGTCGACGCACACACCGTAAGTCTTGATAGCCACAAAGGTACCACCTATCACGTTGGCACTACCAGGCCCAGTAGCCACCAGGGTCACACCCACATTGCGAGCCTCTTCAAAAGTCACATCCATAGGGTTGATGCCATCAATGCCGCGCAACTGGGCTGTGTTGGGAGCGGTGGACTCGTTGCCATCGGAACCTTCCGCGCCTACGGCGCTTTCTAGCATACCCAAATGGCTATGGGCGTCGATCATGCCAGGGATTACCATGCGGCCAGCCGCATCGATTATGCTGGCATCGGCCGGGGCCTCGATATCTTTACCTACAGCCGCAATCTTACCGTTGTCAATCAGGATGCTGCCACCTTCGATTACCGGCCCTGCCATCGTGTAGATTTTACCGTTCTTGATCAGTGTTGCCATAAACCTACATCACTCCTCAATTAAAATTTAGTAAGACTAAATAACTATATTGGCCATCAACCCTACCT
>JAAYGE010000010.1 GCA_012727835.1 Bacillota bacterium | reverse complement strand
GGACCTTGGCGGTCCCGCTCCTGATCAAGGGCCTGGGCAATGAAGACCGCATCCGGATTTAGTTCCAGGACCGAGTTGATTTTTGCACCACTGCTATCGTGGGCAGCCATTCGTTCTAAATAAAAAATAACCAAATCATAAGAGGAAAAACGCCTTTTGTCTAAAGCTTTCTGTATGTCCAGTATGGTTGCCGTTTCCAAGAAACTAGACAAACTCATTTCCCGCTTCCTCCTCCTGCTAATAGATCGCGTACGACGGCACTAGCTAGCAGCAGACCGGCTGCCGGAGGAACAAAGGCAGTACTGCCTGGTATTTGGCGTTTGGCCGTCTGCTCCTGCTCTTGCAGCTGCTGGTGGAACTCGGTAAGAGGGGGAGCAGGTGATTCGGTAGAGAAGACCACCTTTACCCCCTTGTAAATACCTCGCTTCCGCAATTCTCGCCGCATGACCTTCGCCAAAGGGTCAATGCTCGTCTTACTAATATCGGCTACTTGCAACAAGGAAGGGTCGAACTTATTGCCGGCCCCCATGCTGCAGATGATAGGCTGGTTTAGTTCCCGGCACTTTTCAATCAGAATCAGCTTACTAGCTACCGTGTCAATGGCATCAACCACATAGTCGAAATCAGCATCTAGTAATTCCCGCCAGTTATTTTCGTCTAAGAAGGCGGGGACGGCCTCAACATGACAATCGGGATTAATCTGTTTAATTCTTTCCGCCATTACTTGAACTTTTGACCGCCCAATGGTGCTTTCTAGGGCTGGTAATTGCCGGTTAATATTGGTGAGGGACACCACATCGTGGTCCACCAAACGCAGCCGACCAATACCGCTGCGGGCAAGGGCTTCGGCGGCAAAGGAACCAACCCCGCCAATACCAAAGATAGCCACATGGGCTGTTTGCAGGCACTGCAGGCCTTTAGCGCCGATCAGTAATTCTAGCCGTGAAAAACGATGCAAAATAGTGATCACCCTTTATACTTATTTTCTTGCCGGGCAGGTAAAGGGATACTGATGGTGCCCACAGCGGGGACATTGGTGGCAGCTACTTATCGGATTGGGATCGCGCCCTAGAGCCTTGCTAGCCCACCGGGGGTCGGCTAACATGGCTCGCCCAATGGCAATCATATCGGCCAGACCAGCCCGAAGCGCTGCCTCCGCTTGCTCGGGGTGGATGATGCCACCGACGCCGATGACGGGTACATTAACCACCCTTTTCACTTCAGCAGCCAGTCGCAAAGTCGGTGACCAGAGCTCTTCATCGGCAGAACCAAGCTGAGGAGCGCCACCCACACCGCCTGATATATGTAGCATTTTTGCACCCGCTTCTACCAGCCAGCGGGCTAATTGTAAGCCTTCTGCCAAGGAAAGTCCATTGTCGATGTTGTCAGCCACACCCAGGCGCACATAGACCAGACAGTCTTTCCCCACGGCGGCGCTGACCTTTTCGGTTACCTCCAGAGCAAACCGGGCCCGGTTGGCCAAAGAGCAGCCATACTCATCTTGGCGATGATTCATAGCCGGGGAAAAGAACTGGCTCAGCAGGTAGCCGTGGGCCCCGTGCAGCTCGATAGCATCGAAGCCCGCATCTCTGGCTCGACGGGCGGCAGCCACAAAATTCTCCTGTATGCATTGGATATCCGCCTTATCCATAGCCTGCGGCAACACCTGGTCCCGATGTCGGGTTATTGCAGAGGGTGCCAGTAGGGATAATCCGTGGGTGTTCTTGCGGGTAGTATGCCCGCCCGCATGAAGCAACTGAATGGCTGCTAAAGCACCTTGTTTATGAATTGAGTCGGCCAGCTGTCTAAGGCCGGGTAGGTGTCGATCAGCAAAAGCGCCGATTTGCCGGGCATCTAACCTTCCCTCCGGTGAGACGGCTGTAGCCTCTACCACAATTATGCCCACATCGGAAAAGGAGGCATAATGTTGGATTTGATAATCAGAAACTATCCCTTCCGGGCTGGCGGCCCTAGTGACCATAGGAGGGACAACCAGGCGGTTCCTGCTGTTCCATTTATCAATGGTTAAGGGGGTGGCAAGCATCAATTACCTTCCTTTCTAGCAAGTACGATTAGTTATTGGCCGATTCATCCACCATTTCTTCTTGGAGGCGGCGTTGGCAGGCATCAAGCAGGCGTTTAAATAGGTCGCGGGAAGACCAACCTAGATGCTGACACATTTTTCCGATATAGCTTTGATGTAAGTGTTTTTCGTCCCCGGTCAGGATCTGTAATCCGGCAAAAGTATTAAGTTCTAAGGCATAGGGTTTTTTAGTCTGCGGATCGTAAATGAAGTCTACTCGCCCAAAGTCCCTAGCTCCCAAACTCTTAAATGCCCGCTTGGCCGCTTCACATAATAAATCTATTTCTTCTTTTGCCAGACGGGCTGGGCAATGGAGAATCTCATTATCCTGCTTGTGGACAAAGGTATTGGTCCGTGCCTGACCACTATATTCAATCTCTAAGGGAGGTAGTACGGTTAAATCGGTATCGTTGCCGATGAGGCCGACTGTTACTTCGATCCCTTGAATATATTCTTCTATGAGCACCCCTTGTTGCATAGTGTAGAGAATGCGCTGACAAGTCCGTTCCAGTTCCTTCTGATTGTGCACGATGGATTCATCGGTAATGCCCGCACTTCCTCGTCCCCTTATGGGTTTAACAAAAAGCGGGAATGGGGGTAATGCCACCGATTTTAGTTGATCCATGCTGTGAATATAAGCAAAGGTTGGTGTTAATACTTGGGCATCTCGCCAGAGTCGCTTGCGGGTAGCTTTATCGGTGGCTACCAGGTCAATGCCCGAACCCATGAAAGGTATATGTAGAATTTCCAGCAAAGCTACCTCTTCTAAAGACGAGGCATTGACTACCAGTTCGTAATGGCCCCCTTGCAGGGCTTTAATATTCTTACTGATGTCTTTGCTCCATGTGATAATTTCCACCGTGTGCCCGTTGGCTCTCAGGGCCTCGGCGTGGTGACGCGCTTCTTCGATGGCGTCATCGGGGAATTTTTCTCCGGAAAACTTAGTCTGCCATTCCGTATTGCGGTAAGGACGATGTAGTACACAGATTTTCATTTTTATTTTCACCCCACTTTAGATATAATATTGGAATATTCTATTGATAATAATATCATACCATATTGTAGCTACTAGTAAAAACGGACCATATAGAGGAGCAGGAAAAGGGGAAAGTAGTGCGAAGTATGTACCTGAAATGAGGTGGTAGCGTGTTAGTAGATAATCATGTACACCTAGAAAATGGCCCCTATACCCTGGAGTGGTTAGAGAAGTTTATCATTCAGGCCGATCGGGTAGGTGTAGAGGAGCTAGGTATCGTTGAACATTTTTATCGCTTTGTTGAGGCGAAGGACTGCCTTTATAATGAGCAAATAGCACGTAAACAAACTCAGCACCTGGAATCCTATCTGGAACTGATGGCCTTAGCTAAGCAAAAGGGGTGGCCGGTAAAGACCGGTTTAGAAGTCGATTACTTCCCCGGTAAGGAGGCTAATATTCGCCGGGCCTTACGCGGGTTGCCCTTAGATTTTGTTATTGGCTCGGTACATTGGCTAGGGGATTGGTGCTTTGATGGCGACCCTGAATCGTGGAAAGAGCGAGACCTGGAGACCGTTTACCGCGAGTATTATGAGGTTCTGGCCCAAGCGGTTGAAAGTAAGCTCTTTGATATCCTAGGTCATCCGGGTAACATTGCCTACTTTGGTCACCGCCCCGATTTAGATGTGGTTACCCGCATTGAAAATGAGTGGTTAGCCCGCATTAAACGCCATCGCATAATCATTGAGGTGAATACGGGTGGTCTGTTACGGCCGGGGCGTAGCCTTTTCCCTCGGGTTGACCTGTTGAAACGTATTCGCGTGGCTAATTTTGATATTTCCCTTGGTTCCGATGCCCACTATCCAGAACATGTGGGCCACGCCTTTAGGGAAACTCACCAGTTGGTGAAACAGCTGAACTTTAGCGGCCTTAGCCGGTTTCAACGCCGCAGGTATAGATTGCTCGGTCTGTAATAAAAAAGCCAGTCATGTAGGGCGATGACTGGCTTTTTTTGTTGTTGTCTGCAGAAGGCTCCGTTAGCGCCTAGTATCTCCTTCGGCTCCTTAAGCTAGAGCCCTAAGAAGCGCGCCGCTTGAGTTATCAGGAAGCACAGGGTGAAACCGACCGCGGTGGGCACCAATAGAGACAATACCGTCCACTTAGAACTCTGGGTCTCCTGTCTGATTGTAAGCAGAGTAGTACCACAGGGCCAATGATTGAGGGAAAAAAGGATGGTGCAGATGGCGGTTAGCCAGGTCCAGCCGTTTTGCACTAGCAAATGATACAATTCGGTCAGGCTGTGGAGTTCAAACAGGGCCCCTGACTGGGTATAGCTCATGAGAACTATGGGGAGGACAATTTCGTTAGCAGGAAAGCCAAGGATGAATGCCAGTAGGATATAACCATCTAGACCTATGAGATACGCAATCGGTTGTAGCCAGGAAGCAAGCAGCTGCAACAGGCTGTTATCACCTATATAGCTATTAGCCAGTAACCAAAGGACAGCTCCAGCGGGCGCGGCGACTATGATAGCCCTTCTTAGTACAAACAGGGTGCGATCTAACAAAGAACGAACTAGTATGCGCCCTATTTGTGGTTTGCGATAGGGTGGGAGCTCTAGAGCGAAGGAAGAAGGCAGCCCCTTAAGGACTGTCTTGGATAGTAGTTTAGATACTGCCAAGGTGATCATAACGCTGAGTACGATTAGCCCCACCAGCAAAAGGGTTCCTATTAGGCCACTGCTATCAGCACGGCGGGCAAAAAAAATACTTACTAGCGTGATGAGCAAGGGGAAACGGCCATTACAGGGTACAAAATTATTGGTGATGGTGGCTATTATACGCTCCCTAGGTGAATCAATGATGCGACAGCCTACTACCCCGACCGCATTACAACCAAAACCCATACACATGGTTAGTGCCTGTTTGCCATGGGCACAGGCCCGTTTGAAATAGTTGTCAAGGTTAAAGGCGATACGCGGTAAGTAGCCCAAGTCTTCCAGGAAAGTAAAGAGGGGAAAGAAGATGGCCATTGGTGGTAGCATGACGGCCACCACCCACGTCAAGGTGCGGTATATGCCTAGCACCAAGAAACCATGTAAGAAGTCGGGCCAGCCATAGGAACGCATGAAGCTGGTAAGCGAATCTTCTATGCGAAAAAAGATGGTGAACAACAGCTGAGACGGATAGTTGGCGCCCTTAATTGTTATCCAGAAGACGAGCACCAGTAAGGCTAGCATAATGGGAATTCCCCAGCGCCGGGAGGTCACAATTTGGTCTATTTTTCTATCGCGCCGATCGTAGTCTTGTTGCTTGACCGTTACCGTGTTCTTGGCAATCCGCTCCGCCGTATGTATCAGACTAGTAACGATGCTGTCATGGAGTTTATCTCCTATAAGGTCTTGTTCCTGCAGAATTCTGTAGGCCTGAGCTAACCTTGCCTTCAAGCTTTGGGCAGGGCTATCCAGCACTGCTACTTCCCGCTGAAGTAGACGTAGAGCCTGCCAGCGGGCAGAGTAGTTGGTATTCTTCGCTTCGAGGGCCGGTAACAACAGATCTACTGCCGTTTCGATGGGAGGAGCATAGTTAATCTGCAAGGGGTTCGTCTTTTCCTTTCCCATGGCCATCCGATGAATAGCTGCTTTCAGCTCCTTTAGCCCTTCGCCGTCGCGAGCGTTGGTGCCCACAACCGGTACCCCCAACAATGCGGCCAGTTTTTCCAAATCCACATGGATCTGTTTCCTCTTAGCCTCATCCAGCAGGTTTACGCAGACAACCACATGGGGCGTGATCTCCATAATTTGCAGCACCAAGTTCAGGTTGCGTTCTAAGCAAGTGGCATCGGTAACGATTACTATAGCCTTGGCTTGTCCGGAACAGACAAAATCACGGGCCACTTCTTCCTCCACCGAATTGGCCAGGAGTGAATAGGTCCCTGGTAAATCTACAAGTATATAGTTCTGGTCTTGATACTGAAACTGGCCTCGGGCTATTGTCACAGTTTTGCCGGGCCAGTTCCCAGTATGCTGGTTGAGACCGGTCAATTGGTTGAATAGGGTGCTTTTGCCCGTATTGGGG